>JAQWEK010000067.1 GCA_028704975.1 Bacteroidales bacterium
ACTTACAACAGCGGGAAAAAGAAAAAAATTGTGCTTGTAGATTGCGGAGTTAAGAACAATATTCTCCGCTGTCTTATTAAGAGGGACATAGAGGTAACCAGGGTTCCTTGGAATTATGACTTTAATAAGTTGAAGTGGGACGGGCTCTTTATTTCCAATGGCCCCGGTGACCCAGATTTATGCGGGGAAGCCGTTGAGCATCTGAAAGTTGCAATTAAAGGCAACAAGCCTATATTTGGAATATGCATGGGCAACCAGTTGTTGTCAAAAGCGGGAGGAGCTGAGATTTATAAATTGAAATACGGACACAGAAGTCATAATCAGCCGGTTAGAATGGTTGGTACCGACAGATGTTTTGTAACATCTCAGAATCACGGCTATGCCGTTGACGGAAAGACACTTGGAAAAGATTGGGAGCCGCTGTTTGTAAATATGAATGACGGAACAAATGAAGGTATCAGGCACAAAACAAAGCCTTTCTTCTCCGCACAGTTCCATCCCGAAGCCTCAAGCGGCCCTACGGATACAGAATTTTTATTTGACGAATTTGTTAAAATGCTATAAGGCCATGACTGACAAGAAGATGAATACAAAGAGAAATATACAGAAAATAAAAAAGGTTCTGGTATTGGGCTCAGGAGCGCTAAAGATTGGAGAGGCCGGTGAGTTTGATTATTCTGGTTCTCAAGCTCTTAAAGCATTGAAAGAAGAACACATAGAGACAGTCCTGATTAACCCTAATATCGCGACAGTCCAAACTTCTGAAGGTATTGCAGATAAAATCTATTTTCTGCCTGTGACCCCATATTTTGTGACAAAGGTTATTGAGAAAGAGAAGCCTCAGGGAATTCTGCTTGCTTTTGGCGGACAGACCGCGCTCAACTGCGGAGTGGAACTTAACCGCCAGGGAATTCTTAAAAGGAATCATGTAGCTGTGTTAGGCACTCCTGTTCAGGCAATTATGGATACTGAAGACAGAGAGCTGTTTGTAGAAAAATTAGCTGAGATTAACGTCAAAACAATCAAAAGCCATGCTGTTGAAAACATTGACGATGCGCTAAAAGCTGCCAATGAGCTTGGGTATCCGGTAATTATAAGAGCAGCTTACGCTCTTGGAGGACTGGGCAGCGGTTTCTGCAACAATGATGATGAGCTTAAAAAACTTACCGCAAAAGCATTTACTTTTTCTCCCCAGGTTCTTGTGGAGAAATCATTAAAAGGCTGGAAAGAAATTGAGTATGAAGTTGTAAGAGACCAGTTTGATAACTGCATTACAGTCTGCAACATGGAGAATTTTGACCCGCTTGGAATCCATACTGGAGAGAGTATTGTTGTTGCCCCATCACAGACTTTAACAAATTATGAATATTTCTGGCTAAGGGAAGTTGCAATAAAAATTGTAAGACACATCGGCATTATTGGAGAGTGCAATGTTCAATATGCCTTTGACCCTCAGAGCGAGGATTATAGAGTTATTGAGGTTAACGCCAGACTTTCACGTTCCTCCGCACTTGCCTCAAAAGCAACCGGTTATCCCCTTGCATTTGTTGCAGCAAAATTAGGACTTGGATACGGATTATATGATTTAAGCAACTCCGTTACCAAAACGACTCCGGCATTTTTTGAGCCGGCTCTGGATTATATTGTCTGCAAAATTCCCAGATGGGATTTAACTAAATTTCACCAGGTCAGCAGATTAATTGGCAGCAGCATGAAATCCGTGGGGGAGGTCATGGCAATTGGAAGAAGTTTTGAAGAGGCTATTCAGAAGGGAATGAGGATGATAGGAAGAGGCGCTCACGGCTTTGTCGCAAACAAGGAGATGCATATTGATGATATTGACAAAGAGCTGAAGGAGCCTACTGACAGCCGTATATTTGTGATATCCAAAGCATTTGAAGCAGGATATACTGTCGGGGAAATACATGAGGAGACAAAAATCGATACGTGGTTTTTGGACAGGCTATATAATATCTACTGCATAGGCAGGGAAGTTGAAAAGGCAAAGAAGCTGGAAGATGTTGATAAAGAGCTGATGCGGAAGGCAAAGAGCAGCGGGTTCTCTGATTTTCAAATTGGACGTCTAGTTTTTAAGGATAAGATTGATCCGGATACATACACAACGGTTGTAAGAAAATACAGAAAATCTCTGGGTGTTGTTCCTGTTGTAAAACAGATAGACACGTTGGCAGCCGAGTTTCCGGCAAAGACAAATTATCTATATCTGACATACAACGGAAAATACAATGATATTAAATATGAGAAGGACGGTAAGTCTGTAATTGTTTTAGGCTCAGGTGCATACAGAATAGGAAGTTCCGTGGAGTTTGACTGGTGCAGCGTCAACTGCCTTAATACGATTAGGAAACGCGGTTGGAGAGGCGTTATGATTAACTACAATCCCGAGACCGTTTCTACCGATTATGATATGTGCGACAGGCTCTATTTTGATGAGCTGACTTTTGAAAGGGTTATGGATATTTATGACCTTGAGAAACCGCACGGAGTTGTTGTATCTGTAGGCGGACAAATTCCCAATAATCTGGCTATGAGGTTAAATGACTCACATGTTAAATTGCTTGGAACTTCTGCCCTATCCATTGACAATGCGGAGGACCGCCATAAATTCTCAGCTATGCTGGACAGATTGGAAATTAATCAGCCCAGGTGGAGCGAACTTACTACTCTTGACGATATCCACAAATTTGTAGATAAGGTTGGCTATCCGGTATTGGTACGCCCATCCTATGTGTTGTCCGGAGCTGCAATGAATGTATGCTCTAACGACCATGAACTCAAAGAGTTCTTAAAGCTTGCGACTGAAGTTTCTCAAAAACACCCCGTTGTTGTAAGTGAATTTATTCAGCACGCAAAAGAGATAGAATTTGATGCTGTTGCAAAAAAAGGTGAAATTATTGCATACGCCATATCCGAGCATATTGAATTTGCAGGCGTTCACTCCGGAGATGCGACCATACAATTTCCTCCGCAAAAACTTTATGTAGAGACAGTTAGAAGGTTGAAAAAAATTTCCAGAAAGATTGCGGAAGCTCTTAAAATCAGCGGACCTTTCAACATTCAATATATGGCAAAAGAGAATGACATACTTGTCATTGAGTGTAATCTTAGAGCCTCCAGAAGTTTTCCCTTTGTCTCTAAAGTTCTTAAGATGAATCTAATTGAGCTTGCAACGCGCGTAATGCTGGGAGAAGATGTAAAGGCTCCGGATAAGAGCGCTTTTGATTTGGACTACGTTGGTATAAAAGCATCTCAGTTCTCATTCTCCAGATTGCTAAAAGCAGACCCCGTACTTGGGGTTGATATGGCATCTACGGGAGAAGTTGGATGCCTTGGAGACGATACTGCAGAAGCTATTCTAAAATCCATGATATCAGTTGGATATAAAGTTCCGAGAAAGAGTATTTTGCTTTCAACGGGAGACGGCAAGCAGAAAGCCGAGATGCTTGAGGCTTGTAAAACTCTGGCAAACAAAGGGTATACTCTGTATGCCACCGGAGGAACCTATAGATACCTTAAAGACAATAATATTCCGGCAACTCTTGTTTACTGGCCAAGTGAAAAGGGAATGCAGCCTCAGGCTACAGATTTAATCCAGAACAAGATGATTGATATGGTTGTAAACATTCCTAAAAATCTGACACAGACTGAATTGGACAACGGGTACAAGGTCCGCAGAGCATCAGTGGATTTTAACATTCCGCTACTTACTAACGCAAGACTGGCCAGCGCTTTCATTAACGCATTTTGCACCATTAATCAAGAAGATATTCAGATTAAATCCTGGGATGAGTATTAATAATTACGTGCACCTTCTGTAGGGTTGCTTATTCTATAAGAAAAACAGCGCAACTCCTACAACACTGACGCATGCTCCAAATATCTGACGTGCGGTCACTTTTCTGTGGTTAATAAAGTGGTCCGGCAATAATATTAATATTGGCACCGTTGAGAGTATTGTAGATACCACGGCGGCATTGATATAGTTTAATGCTGCAAGTGAGAGAATTACGCCAATGTAAGAACCGATAAACGCCCCTAATCCGGAAAGCCCTGCGGATTTTCTATCGTGAAGAAAAGTAAAAAAACCTTTAAAACCACCTCTGAAATAGACAAATATGGTAAAGCACACAACGGCTGCAAGCATTCTCATCATAGTACCTGACATTGGTATATAGAAACCGTTCTGCGATAATTTAAAAATATTTGAAGAAGGATCTGCGGTCTTCTTTAGAACCTCTATACTGGAGGCATAATCATCCATCCCTATTTTACTGAAAACAACACTACTGCCCTGTCCTATTGCAGCAATTATTGCAAGTATGACTCCGCGCGCGGGGAATATGAGATGAGGACTGGAAGTTTTATTATCCTCATGATCAGACCTTTCAAAAATAGAAAAGCCTATTCCAAACAGAGTTAAAATCATCCCGATTCCTGCAAGGGATGAGAGTCTTTGGCCTAACATCAGCCATCCCATCAGCGCGGATATCGGTGGTGAAAGAGTCATTATCAACTGAGTATATCTTGCGGTGATTATTCCGTAGGCAGTGAAGGAACAAATATCACAAAGGACAAAACCTGCAATTCCTGATATACACATCCAGGTCCAAGTCCTAACATCGGCATACAATGGCATTAAGCTCCCGCTCACAAAAAATAGAGTAACAACCAAAAATACGATAGCTACTATACCACGCAACAGGTTGACGTTCAATACGCCCCCGTTTTTAGTGGCATACTCAAAAATAAGAGATGATGCGGTCCAGAGAACTGCAGTAAACAACGCTATTAATCCGCCTGTATATCCCATATTATTTAATAAAAATACTGACCAGTTTGCACACGGCCCGGCATCAGGGCGCAAAGATACTTTAAAAAACAACAGCTTAATTTTTGTTTTCTCTTACATTTGCAGAAGTAAATATGTGAGATTAATTATAAAAAAAACATCATTTACATGGAGTATTTATATCTGATTATAGGTCTTATACTTGTGCTGGTTGGAGCAAATTACCTTGTCGACGGAGCAACCGCAGTTGCAAAACGATTTGGCATATCCGACATGGTCATTGGAATGACAATAGTTGGTATTGGCACATCCACTCCGGAAATGGTTGTCAGTTTTTGGGGAGCTGCACAAGGAAATGCAGATATAGCTGTCGGAAATATAGTTGGTTCAAATATCTGCAACATTCTGCTAATCTTGGGAATAAGCGCATTGATATATCCGCTGGTTTTAACAAGAAATAATATAATCAAAGATATCCCTTTCGTGTTACTTTCAACAGCAGCACTTTGCGCCGTTGCATTAGATAAGCAGATTAGCGGGGCGCCCGAAAATATCATCTCGCTCGGCGACGGAATTGTTCTGCTTTTGTTTTTTGCAGTCTTTATTGTTTACTCGTTTCTAACAGCAAACAAGCCTGAACCTGAGCAAGATAAAATTGCAAACCAAGAGGTGCTCCCAGTAAGAAAAAATAAAAAATGGAAACGTACATGGCTCCCAATCCTGATGATTATTGGAGGTTTGGTTACGCTGATTGCAGGCGGAGATATGTTTGTCAACGCTGCAACTAAAGTTGCAAAAGCCATTGGTGTCTCTGATGTAATTATTGCCGTCACGATAGTTGCAATTGGAACAAGCGTACCTGAACTTGCAACATCTGTCATTGCAGCCACTAAAAAGAACACAGGTCTTGCTCTTGGCAACGTGGTGGGTTCCAATATATTCAACGTATTTTTAATTCTTGGTGGCAGCGCCCTGATAACTCCGCTGAATCTTGGAAATTTTGGAATGATTAACTTTATGATGCTTTGTGTTGCTACTCTTGCTCTGTTTATTTGCGCCTTTACTTTCCGCAAGCGTTATATTGACCGCATAGAGGGAGTTCTGTTCCTTTTGATGTACATTGCCTATATTGTTCTGTTAGTTAATGGTTTCTAGCAAGAATGTTCAATGTGCTGTCAACAAGAGAGATACAATCCTGCTGCGCAACAGAAATATCATCGCCTGCCCTCTTAATAAAATTCAAAAGCTTATCTTTTTCTGCCTGAGTCAAAAAAGGATTCAATGAATCATAACGTAAAACAACTCTGGCACCGGCAGTGTATGTGTAACAAAGAGAGCCGGCGTATGACGCCGAAGGACAATTAACTTGGAATGTTGTTTTATTTTGGATCTCCTTTGCCAGCTCCTTCAGCTGACTTAAATCCATTTTTGGAGTAAAGTATTCTGTTGACAGCAAGAGTTCCAAATAGCTTTTATCAAGTGAGCTGTTTTTCTCAAAAATATTTAAAGAATAGATAAAATCAGATGATGTAAAAGTCTCATTTGTCAGCACCATGTTCTTATATAACTTAATTAAAGCGGCAGGGGCTAATTTTTTTGATGTCAAAGCAGTCAGACAATTACATGATTTTATCAGAGAAAGAATGCCGTCATAGGGGCTGACAGTATTTGAGTAATAAGCAGTATAAGTAAAATTTATAGGCAGAAACATGCAACTTTGAGATAAGCCCTCTGTATTAAGACGATTCAGAGAATCCTGCGGAATCTGGCAGGCCGCAAGAATTTCAGCGCTACTTTTAAAGGTTTTCCAAACCTCTTTATTCTTAAGATTCCGGAATTTATAGACATACCCGGTGAACGTTCCATCACAAATAACATCATTATCTTTTGCAACAGTGACATCCGACTGCTTGGAACATCCAAACAATAGGCATAATGACAACACAGAAAATATCTCAAATAATTTCTTAATAGAGACTTTATTCTTTATCCAGCAGGTTCTCCTTATCATCGAGCTCAGAAACATCTTTAAGTTTGCGGTTAATTACATTGGTTCTTGTAGTTACAAGCGTATCAATATCATTAAGACCTCCTTGAATTTTTCCTTTAGCCTTCTCCAACAACTCCCCGAATTTACCAAATTCACTCTTGACGGAGCCAAGAATATTCCAGACCTCGTCTCCTCTCTTCTGAATTGCAAGTGTCTGAAAACCAACTTGGAAACTAGTAAGCAGCGCGGCAAGATTAGTTGGTCCGGCAATCATAACACCATACTCTCTCTGTACCTGATTCAGCAAATCATTGTCTCTTGCAACTTCCGCATAAAGCCCCTCAAAGGGTAAAAACATAATGCCGAATTTTGTGGTCTTTGGAACCTCTATGTACTTGTCCTTAATATCTTTAGCATTTTTTCTAATCACCGAGGACAATTCCTTGCGCGCAGCATCTACCCTCTCTTTTTCCGAACTCTCATAAGCTTCAATCAAGTGATCATAAGTATCTTGCGGAAATTTAGAATCAATGGGGACCCAAACCGTATCCCCTGAACTGCCGGGAAATTTCACTGCAAATTCCACAACCTCACCCTTTTCCTTAGTGTGCACATTAGCCTCATACTGTCCGGGGGCAAGAAACTGTTCCAAAAGCATTTTAAGCTGTACCTCACCTACCCCTCCGCGCATCTTAACATTGCTCAAAACTTTCTTAAGACCACCGACATCTTGTGCAAGAGTCTGCATCTCTCCCAACCCTTTTTGTACATCCACCAGCTGCTTCCCGACAGTTTCAAAACTCTTTCCGATTCTATCTGTCAGCGTTTTATCCAGTTTCTCCTCAACTGTCTGCCTCATCTTCTCCAATTTTTCATTGGTATCATCAACCATCTTTGTTTGGGTTTTATCCAG
>JAQWEK010000001.1:0-2421 GCA_028704975.1 Bacteroidales bacterium
AATTATCAGATTTCATATTATTATTTTTTGTGGCCTTTTCAAGCCGGTTATTTACCTTGTTGCTATTTACAAATATAAGATTTTCCGTTGTTTTTTATAATTTTGACGCCGCAAAAAACGGAATTCAGTCTCAAATATTATAATCATGGGAAGAGGTTTGCTAACAATTTTATTCTTAATCATCTCTAATAGTTTTATGACCTTGGCCTGGTATGGTCATTTGAAATTTAAAACAGACACGTTGCTTCCGGGCTGGGGGTTGTTTGGAATTATTCTTATAAGTTGGGGAATTGCATTTGCGGAATATTGTTTTCAGGTGCCTGCCAACAGAATCGGATATAGCGAATTGGGCGGTCCGTTCTCTCTTGTGCAATTAAAAGTAGTTCAGGAAGCTATATCTCTTGCGGTTTTTGCGGTTTTTGCTTTGGTGTTTTTTAAAACGCAGCATTTTAACTATAACCATATTATTGCATTTTTCCTTTTGATTGGCGCGGTCTATTTTATTTTTAAAAAATAGGCCTGATTATTGAAAAAAAGGTAATTTTGCATTGAAGGATAAATGTCGGGGTAAATAGAAATATGGATAGGACCGGAGTAAATATTTTTAAAGGAACTTTGAGAAACGCCTCATTATTGGTGCTTGCCGCAGTTACCTTATTTTCAGCTGTTTCTTGTGAGAAAGCCGTCAAAGAGCAGAAGACTGTTTATCAAACAAAAGACAAAACTATACTTGTTTACTTTATTGATAATAACAATTTAACGTCTTATGCAGAAACCAGCATTGAGCAAATCATCAACGGATATTTGCCTGATAATGGTTATGTTGTAATCTATACTGATAATATTAATACTACAACAATGGCTGTAAGGGATACTATGCCGCTGCTGATTAATGTTTATAAGAATAGTGCCGGAGCAATTGTTAAAGATACGGTTTATAGATTTCCGGGACAGAATTCAGCTACAAAAGCTGCGCTCACAAGCGCCATACAAGTTACAAAGACAATGTTTCCGGCCACACAGATGGGACTGATAATGTGGTCTCATGGAACGGGCTGGCTTCCTGCCGGATATTATGTCAGCGGAGTTTTTTCGTCCTGTGCAATTACTGCAGAGCTAAGTGAGCGCGCAAAGGAAATCGACGCTCTCAGAAACCTAAGAAAACTGTCGGGAGAAAATACCGTAACTCCTTTTGTAAATACATGGCCGTCTTCTCCCGGAGGCGTCGACCCTTATGCCCACATGGTTAAGAGTTTTGGATTGGACAATACAACCGAGATGTCTATTACTGACCTGGCTTCTGCAATTCCTTGCAAGTTGGATTTCATTGCTTTTGACGCATGTCTTATGGGAGGAATAGAGGTTGCGTATCAGCTTAAGGATAGCGTAAATTATGTAATTTCCTCACCCGCAGAGGTTTTAACAACAAGTTTTCCTTACGGTACAATGATGCAGCCTCTCTTTAACGGAGACTATATTGCTGCGGCCAAGGCGTATAATGATTACTATGCTTCACAGACAGGAGATATGCAATCTGCTACAATTTCTGTTGTAAAATGTTCCGCCCTTGCCGATGTTGCAGCTCAGGCAAAGCTGATATTTGATGCAAACAGAGATAAAATTCAAGCTCTGAATTTATCTAAAATTCAACCATACTTCAGATATGACAAACATTGGTTTTATGATATCAATGACTTTATGGTCAATTTGGTGGGAGAGAGCGCCGCATCTGAATTTACGGCAGCGCTCAGGAATGCCGTGGTTGCAAAATATACAACTGGGAAAATGATAGATTTAACCATACTTTCTTCTAAATTTTCCGGTCTCAGCACTTATATAAACAATCCTGTAAACAGTGAGCTTGATGCTTTTTACCAAAACTTTGCTTGGGAGAAGGCGGTTAATATGACGGCTGCGGGGAAATAAAAAAAGAGCGCTTGAAAAGACGCTCTTTTTTTCTGGAAACCAACATAAATTATTTCTTAAAATATCTCTTATAAAGACCTTCAAAACCGGAACCGTGGCGAGCTTCATCTTTGCACATCTCATGAACCGTATCATGAATTGCATCATAGTTAAGCTGTTTAGCCCTTGTAGCAATTTTCTTTTTACCCTCGCAAGCTCCTCTCTCTGCCTCAATCCTCTTCTCAAGGTTTGTCTTTGTATCCCAAACCATCTCGCCAATAAGCTCGCAGAATCTGGAAGCATGGTTCGCCTCCTCATAAGCGTATCTCTTGAATGCCTCTGCAACTTCCGGATAACCCTCTCTGTCAGCTTGTCTGGACATTGCAAGGTACATTCCTACTTCTGAACATTCACCGGCAAAATTAGCCTTCAAACCCTCCATAATTTCCGCATCGCAGCCTTTTGCAATGCCAATGACATGCTGGTCAGCCCAACCTTTTCCCTCTTCCTCAACAA
>JAQWEK010000001.1:2521-16589 GCA_028704975.1 Bacteroidales bacterium
CACGGCAATGCCGAGGGTGTTAAACAGGGAGGCCGTTTAATTATCGGTTCCAGAAAAGTTAAAGTTAGCGGTCCTATGGACAAACTTCCTGATACAATTGACGTAGACGTTACTTCTCTTGCAGTTGGCAAAACAGTTTATGCAGGTGAACTTAAGGTTGACGGCTGTACTGTAGCATCACCTAAGAAGATGATGCTATGTGAAGTTAGATACACTCGTAACGTTCTTACTCCGGAGGAAGAGGCTTCTACTGCAGGTACAACTCCTGCCGAGGGCGCAGCTGCTCCTGCCGCTGAGGGTGCTGCCGCTTCTGCCGCTGCCGCTCCTGCCGCAGAAAAGAAAGAAGAGAAGAAAGAGGATAAGAAGAAGAAATAATTTGCAGGCTCTTTTGAGTTGCAAACAATTAAGATGGCGGGCAAAAAATTCTTAATCGCAGGACTTGGAAACATAGGCCCCGAGTATGAAGGGACCCGTCACAATATTGGTTTTATGGTGCTGGACAACTTAATCAAGGGGTCCGGCACCTTTTTTACTACTGCACGCTTAGGAGACACTGCTACAATAAGTTATAAGGGAAATAAATTGTTTCTTTTGAAACCTTCTACATATATGAATCTTAGCGGCAAGGCTGTAAACTACTGGATGCAAGAAGAGAAAATACCTTTGGAAAATCTGCTTGTTGTGTCTGATGACCTTGCGCTTCCTTTTGGACATTTGAGAATGCGCAAAAAGGGAAGCAACGGAGGGCACAACGGATTGCTCAGCGTGGAGGAGTGTTTGAATACCGGCGCATTTTGCAGACTAAGAGTTGGCATCAGTTCCTCTTTTTCCCGCGGTGGACAAATAGATTATGTCCTTGGCAAAATAGAGAGTGAAGATTTGAAACAGCTTCCGGCAGTGCTGGACAATGCATGCGAGGCAATAAAGGCATTTACTTTTGCAGGTCCCGACAGGGCGATGAATCAGTATAATACAAAGAAGGCAGATAAAGCTGAATAAAGAGCTACATATCTCCCAGAAGGCGGTCTATTTCCCTCCGTTCTTTTTTTGTGGGGCGTCCGGTTCCGTGTTCACGTTTAAGAAAAATCATCTCATTCGGCGGGGCTAGTTTATCAAGTTCGGATTGAGGAGTTACGTCAGTTGCATATTGCTCTACAAGCTTGGCCCCCTGGCGTTTATCAACAGGCTGCACAACAAGCCAACTGTAGTGTACAGCACCCTTTCTAACTTTAATTGTGTCTCCGTGTTTAACGTCCCTGGATGACTTTGCTGAACTCCCGTTTACAGTTACATGTCCGTTGCGGCAAGCCTCAGCTGCTTCAGAGCGAGTCTTGTAAACCCTTATGGACCAAAGAAATTTATCTACTCTAACGCTGTCTGTCATTTAACAATAAATACTGCAATGTGCAATGCCAATTATGAATCTGTCGATTCTATGAATCATTATGGTGACAGTCGCATTCACCATCACAATGATCATTATGATTATGGTGACGATGGTCTTCCTGCTCTTCATAGTTCATATAGGAATCCTTTTCCTCTTTAACAGGAGCCATGTAAATTCTTAAAAATACGGGATTTTCACTATCGGGAGTAAAATGAAATTCATTAAGTTCCTGCGGTATTAGGACAATATCCGATTGTCCTGCAGAATACTCTTTTTCCGCGGTAATTTTTGCCTTGCCGCTAAGACCGACATATATAATAAAACTGTCAGAATCTTCCGGAGATATGATTTCTTCAGATTTCAACATAACTTTTTCCACTCTGAAAGAGCACTCTTCCGGCATCTTATACTCAGGTGTATAGAATTGGTAATTAAGAAAATCCATAGCCTCTCCAATTTGACCGTCATCTGTTAAATCCAATTCGATGGGAGAATTTTGCGCTACTTCTATAATTGTTACTCCGCCTCCTGCGCAAAATGGTGTTCCGGGAGCTATGTAAAAAGATTCTCCGATTTCCGGTTCTATCTCATTCATAGCATCTTTCAGGTGGTGCTTAGATGCATAATCAAAGAAACTGCGGGCCGTCATCTCTTTTTTGAAGCCCATGAAAATCTGCGCACCTTTTTTAACATCAGCTACATACCAGAACCTTTCCTTTCCCCAGCATCCAAATCTTTCCCTTGCAACTTCATTGTTCGGACTAACAAAAACAGGAGACATTTTATTAAAACGGTGTATTTTAATTTGCAAAGGAAATATGCCGCGATAGTACTCAAATATCTTGTCTCCCAATAGGTTGCCAAGGTATGTCTCTATTACTTCATCAAGAGTGTTTCCGGCAAGAAACCCTTTTGCAATGAATGAATCTTCCGTACATGAAGAACTGAATTTTATTTTTTTCTCCTCAAGAGCCAGTTCTGTCTCGCTCTTCTTTCCGTCATCTAAAATGCACATATCTGCGGTGTCCGCAAATTGCAATGGGTATAACTTTTTCATTACAATGTATTGTTGCTAATCGGGGTTACCGGGGTTTGACTGCGTTGAGGTGTGAAGCTGTCGGGATGCTTGGGCAAGTATGTGTGCAATAGCCAAACGCACGCTATAAATGCTATTAAACCGGCTATGTAAACCATTATATATGAGTTCTTGTCTAAACTAAATACATTTACCATTACATCTTTTAAACCGCTGTCGGGATTCAAAGATGGATAGGCTGCAAAAACAATATAAGACATGGCATTATTCACAGCGTGCATGCAAATTGTAGCCCAAAGGCAGTGAGTCCTGTAGTAAATCCAGCCAAACAAAATTCCAAGCAAAAAAGCAGGAATAGCCTGGCTTAGATTCATGTGTACAAACGCAAAAAAGAAAGAACTCCAAAGTATTGCAAATAAGGGCGTTTTATGGTAAAGCATGCCTCTCTCCATCATGCCTCTCAAGTATGTTTCTTCAATAATCGGTGCGCAAATTGCTATGGACAAAAATGACCAAACTGATCTGTTTGACATTTGAGCGTATATCCGTTTGAGCGCCTCCGGCATCGGAAATATTTTTGCAAGCGGGTCAATCAGAATGTTTAATGCAATCAGGGCAATAAAAACAACCAACGCAAAAATGATGATATTCATTTCCCCAAAGTGGGGCTTATTCAGAGGAACAGGAGCATTGGATTTTAGGATGATTACCTCATTGGCTTTAAAAACGAAATATATAAATACCGGAATCAGTGGCAATAGGTAAGTAAGCAACATGTTGAAATTCACCAAATCAACGTCAATCAAATTACCAATAATCACCATTGATAATCCTATGCCAATGCCGCCTATTACCAGCATGTAAAA
The DNA here is from genome assembly GCA_028704975.1 of Bacteroidales bacterium. GTDB lineage: Bacteria > Bacteroidota > Bacteroidia > Bacteroidales > UBA932 > Egerieousia. The sequence goes on from JAQWEK010000001.1 coordinate 5,811, forward strand.
AACTGCCACCCAACATTGCCTGAAGGATGGCAAAAAATATTTCAGTTTTTTCAACATTATTTTGCGCGTTTGCGTAAATGCCTGTTAATTAGTGCGTAAATGCTATTTGAAAAGAGGAGAAGGATAAATGCCGTTGTCGGTCATCATCTTTATTTTAGCAATTACTTTAGGCCTATCTTCCTTGTAGGTAACTCCAAACCATTTGTCCGGAGTTGACAAAACTTTTACCGTAGCAGTGCCGCCTTTTATCATTGTATCTACAATAGATGGAACATAAAATTCTTTCTCATTATCCCTAATATTTTCAGCTAAAAAGCCTGAGAATAATTTGCGGGCCTCAGGGAAGAAATCAGGTGTAAAGCCCCACATGTTCATTGATGTACATGCCTCCTGATTAAGTACATGTTCAACGTGGTCCATGCCCGTCCCCATTATCTCTCCTTCCAATTCGTAAATATTTGTATGCTCCTCAACATCTGTTAAAAAGCCCTCCTCGTTTTCTGTGCAAATTCCTCTTGCAACACCTCCGGACTCAGACAATGTTTTGTTAAGATAGAAACCTACCATGCAATACTCTTTTTTTGAATCTGCTTTTAATCCCGACAGATATTTTGCAAGAACATCAAATGAACTCTGTCCGTAAAAATCATCTGCATTTATGAGTGCAAACGGTCCGTTAATAACCCCTTCCGCCATAAGAACAGCCTGACCTGTTCCCCAAGGTTTTTGTCTGCCGTTGTTCAAAGTAAATCCATCCGGAAGGTTTTCAGGCTCTTGAGTAACTATTTGAACATTGACGTGATTTTTATACCTGTCCGTAACTTTTTTTTCAAATTCTTCCTTGAAATTTTCTCTTACGACAAATACAACGTCTCCAAATCCGGCACGGATGGCATCGTACACGGAATAATCCATTATAGTTTCATTGCAAGGACCCACCCCGTCAAGTTGTTTGAGTCCGCCATATCTGCTGCCCATTCCGGCGGCCATAATTAATAATGTTGGTTTCATATTTAATTATTATTTTTGCTTCTGGTTTTAATCCTTCAAATTTAATAAAAATTATGCAAGCAGAATCAATGAATTCTTTAAAAAATAAGATGGCTAATTCTAGGCTGCTTGCTATCTTAAAGAATAAATACCTGATAGTCACGGCATTATTCCTTTTATGGATAATTTTTTTTGATAATAATAATCTTATTAGCTGGTATAAGGAATTGAGCGCTTTGGCACAGCAGAATAGGCAAAAGCAATATTATAAAGAAGCAATAATAAAAACTGATGAAAAACTTAAAGAACTGAGTTCAAATAAAGATAGTTTGGAACGTTTTGCCAGAGAGCAGTTTTTATTTCACGAAGACGGTGAAGATGTCTATGTATTAGATGATAGTAAGGCTCCTGAAAAATAATTTTCGTGGTTTTTTATTTCAAACGATTTAAATAATTAGAACATATAAATTAAACCAAGTTTCAAAGAATTGTTATGACCTTTTAGTTTAATAGGGTTAGATGACAAAGCCGTGTTGATTGCAGTAAGATATTGTGTAGCAGCCTGATTCTGGCTAATAAGAGTTTGCACCTCTGAAGGTAATGAAATGCTCTTAATATCTTTGAGATTGTTCATTAGAGAGAAGTCCCATCTTAGCTCAACTGCAATTTGAGAAGTAAGTGCATATTTGGCACCAAATGAAGCTCCAAAATCAAACTTCTTAACATAGTCATTCAGATTGTCTTTAACATAACTCTCAATCATAGATTTTCCTGCGCTTCCCTCTAATGTGGCCAAAATTGCCTGACCGCCGATTGTCATTGCAATAGCATTGGCGGCTGATATTGTTTGTGTGCCGGTTGTTGTTCTTGTGTCAACTACAATGCCGCCAGCTGTTGTTGTTGCCGTTCCAGAGTAGGCCACATTCAAAGTGACATTATCAATTACATCCTTTACATCCCGGCTAAAGTCGGATCCAAGTTTAAAATTATTGCTGACTCTGTAACTGAAATAGGGTCCAGCCATTACGCTCAAACCTGCTATTGGCTTGTAAGTAAACATAATAGGCATCTCTATCTTGCCAAAATTCCATGTTGACTTTTCCGTTACCTGGTTAAAGTTGTGAGAAGCCGTAAGGCCTGTTGCCGTAATATTCGAAATTGTAGTAACTGTTCCGTCTGCATTGTTAATAGTTTGGTTTGGAAATGTCATACCGGATAGAGGCAGACCGGAGGATGCTGCAAACATTGCATCCAGAGAACTTTTATCAAGTGTTGCATTCATCTTTGTTCCCTCTTGGGTGTACTCAACTTCTGCCTGTAACCCCATTTTGTCATTGAAATTATAAGTGCTAACAATTCCTACGTAGAAACCCGCTTTTCTGCTGTTGTCTCCCTTGATATTTATTTTATTAAGCAACATGTTAATGTCATCAACCTTTACGGTAGAAGCATTTCCGCCGGCAGTAATCCCATAATGGAAATCCTGTGCGCTGACTGACTGGCCCGCAAAAACAGCAAGAGCGGCAATTGCGATTGTTAAAATTTTCTTCATCTATTCTTGCTCTAAAAATTATAATTTTTTCTTATACGGCTAAAAGTTAAAAACCGCATCACTAATCTACTTTCCGGTATAATTACGCGGAGTAATGGCCAGTAATTCTCTCTTAACCGCCTCTGAAACATTCAGATTGTTAACAAATTGTCTAATGCTCTCCTTGGAAATTTTTGTATTGACTCTTGTCAATTCTTTTAAAGCTTCATAAGGATGTGGATAACCCTCACGCCTTAAAATAGTTTGAATGCCCTCTGATACTACAGCCCAATTATTATCCAAATCTCTCTCTATAACGTTGTCATTAAGAATAAGTTTGCCAAGGCCTTTTTTCAAAGATTTGAATGCAATGATTGAGTGTGCGATTGGTACCCCGATATTTCTTAGAACGGTGGAATCAGTTAAGTCTCTTTGCATTCTGGAGATAGGAAGTTTCATGGCCAGGTGAGTAAATATGGCATTTGCCATTCCAAAGTTCCCCTCTGCATTTTCAAAATCTATGGGATTTACCTTGTGCGGCATTGCAGATGAACCAATTTCCCCCGCTTTAATTTTCTGCTTAAAATATTCCATTGAGATATAGGTCCACATGTCTCTGCATAAGTCAATCAGTATTGTGTTGATTCTCCTGAGATTGTCAAACAAAGCTGCAAGGTCATCATAATGCTCTATTTGAGTTGTCGGATACGAGCGTTTCAGACCAAATGTCTTTTCTTGAAAATCTTTTGCAAATTTGTTCCAGTCAATTTTTGGATATGCCAGAAAATGGGCATTAAAGTTTCCTGTCGCACCGCCAAATTTTGAACAATATGGAACCGTTTTCAGCAACCTTCTTTGCTCATCTATTCTGCTGACAAAAACTTCTATCTCTTTTCCAAGGCGGGTAGGGGATGCGGGCTGTCCGTGGGTATGGGCAAGCATGGGGACATCTTTCCACTCTTTTGCATAACTCTTAAGTGTCTTTTCAACTTCTTCAAAAGCAGGCATATATGCGGCCGATATACCCTCTTTAAGACTTAAAGGGGTTGCCGTGTTGTTAATATCTTGAGAAGTGAGCCCAAAATGGACAAACTCCTGATACTTTTCAATCTTTAATTTTTTAAACTCATCTTTAATGTAATACTCAACAGCTTTTACATCATGGTTGGTAATCTTTTCAATATCCTTAACCTTTGCGGCCTCCTGAGGAGTAAAGTTTCTGTATAAATCTTTAAGTTTCTCAAAATTGCTGTGTTTGAAGTCTTTGAGCTGAGGTAGAGGAATATTGCACAGGGAAATGAAATACTCAATTTCAACTCTTACCCTATACTTTATCAGTGCGTATTCAGAAAAATATTCGCTTAAAATTTCAACTTTATTTCTGTACCGTCCGTCAACAGGGGATACCGCTGTTAGTGCTGTAGTGTTAATTGCCATTGTTTGAATTATTTACGCGGAAAGTATTCCGCCTTAACTCTGCAAATTTACTTATTTTCTAAATTCTTATATAATCTAATGCACTGCACTGCTTCCTTAACATCATGTACTCTTAATACATCTGCACCAAGACATAGAGCAACCATATTCAAAGCGCAGGTAGCTGGCAAAGCCTCTTCCGGCGTAATACCCAACGGTTTCCATATCATGGATTTACGTGAAATGCCCACCAATACTTTATGTCCCAGCTTCTTAACCTCTTTCAGATTTTGCAGCAGGTTATAATTTTGCTCAACCGTTTTGGCAAATCCAAATCCCGGGTCAATTATAAAATCGGCAATTCCGGCGGACACGGCTTTTTTCTCAAATTTTTTAAAGCAACTAATAACTTCATTTACAACTCCGTCCGGATACTCGGTCAAAGAGTTCATTGTATCCGGAGTTCCGCGCATGTGCATTGCAATGTATGGAAGTTTAAGCTCGGCAACTGTCTTAAGCATTTGAGAATCAGCCTCTCCTGCATATATGTCATTTACCGTAAACTCTCCGATTATATCATATGCTCTGCGTACAATTTCTGAGCGGAAGGTATCAATTGACAATATATCTCTAAATCCTCTACTATCCTTATGTCTGATATCCAGCTCTTTGAGCGGTTCTTTCAGATAAGCCCATTCTTGTTCCAATGTCACCGGCGTACTTCCGGGACGAGTTGAACATGCGCCGATGTCTATCATCTTTGCGCCGTCATAAAGCATTTTTTCATAATGACAAGCAACATCTTCCGGAGATGTATGCCTGCTGGAGGCATAAAATGACTCTCTGTTTATGTTAATAATACCCATAACTATGGGCGTATTTTCCTTCATATTTTCTAACTTTGTAAACACAAAGATAACAAGAGGCGGCTTAATATTATCAGCCGCGTTAAATGCAGACAATGTTAATAGTTTTAGAAGGATTGGACGGCGCAGGAAAAAGCACTCAGATTAAGATGCTTAAGAGTTATATTTTTAGCAAGAATATGAAAATTAAGTATTTGCATTTTCCGCGCTATGATGCACCAGTATGGGGAGAGTTGATTGCAAAATTTTTAAGTGGAGATTTTGGCACTATTGATCAGGTGCATCCGCAGCTTGTGGCCTTGCTTTATGCGTTGGACAGGGCGGATGCAGGCGGTGTCATAAGAGCTTGGATGCAAGCTGATTTCTGCGTCCTTTTAGATAGATATGTATACTCTAATATAGCCTATCAATGTTCAAAGCTAAAGAAAGAGGACGAGAAGCTGGCGTTGAGAGAGTGGATACTTAAGCTGGAGTATGAACATTATAAAATTCCAAGACCGGATATTAATATTTTTCTGGATGTGCCAATAAATTTTGTGGATGCAAAACTTAAAGCAGATAGAAATGGCGGAGACCGAGATTACTTGCACGGCAAGCAGGACATTCATGAGGAGAATATAGATTTTCAAAAGGGAGTAAGGGAAATTTATCTAAAGGAAACCGGTGAAGATAAGGATTTTACAAGGGTGGATTGTTCAGGGGATGACGGATTAATGTTGCCATCGGATGCAATTTTTGAGAAGATAAAAAAGGTATTAAAGTTTTAAACTATTGGGATAAAAATGAAATTTTTAAGAGCTATATGCAGGGTCATTGTTGGTATTGTGTTTATTGTCTCCGGTTTTCTGAAGGCGGTAGACCCTGTAGGCACAGCTCTTAAGATTAATGAGTATTCATCTGCTTACCAAATTGGAAGCATCGGACGCATTGCTGTTTTTGCCGGGATACTGCTATGCGCTTTTGAGTTCCTTATAGGAGTGAGTGTATTAAAGGGAATAAAATTTAAATTTTTCTCTTGGGCAGCTCTTTGCTTTTCATTTGGATTTCTGATAGTTACGTTTTTATCTGCTCAGTTTGGATTGGTTAAAGACTGCGGGTGTTTTGGGGAGGCAATTCATTTGACTGCATGGCAGACATTTTATAAAAATCTGGTGCTTGTCCCGTGCTGTATTCTGCTTGTTGTACAGCGCAAAAAATTTCTTCCTATTGCAAATAATTTTTGGGAGATAGTTTACATATCGGGATATTCATTGTTCATCATCATAAATTCATCTTATTCTTTAAAGCACCTGCCTCAAGCGGACTTTACAGATTTCAGAGCCGGGACCGACCTTATTGCCGGAAACGCTGAAGTGTCTGATTTAAAGTACAATACTGTTTTTATATACTCCAAGAACGGGAAGGAGATAAAATTTGATATTAATCATCTTCCTGATAGCACATGGCAATATGTAACATCAAAAACAACCCTCGTAAAAGGGAGTGAGAAAGATGCTGCCGGCATGACCCTAACGCTTAAAGATGAGAAGGGGAATTATGTGACGGATTCCGTGCTAAAGACAAGAAGCGCTGTAGTTATCATGTCTGTTTATAACAAGGGTGTAATAAATCTGACTGATTTAGGGAAGCTTAAAAATCTTGGGGACTCTCTAAATTACGGAAGGCACAGGGCTGATTTTTACTTGGTTAGCGGATTGTCTCCGGAGCAGACACACAGAATGCTGGAACCAATTAAGGCATCAGTTGCAGAGGAAAATCAGTCAAATATTTTTGAAAACTCCGGCAATGACAGAGGATTTCCGTTTAAGATTTTGTATACGGATTACAAAACCGCTATAACATTTAACAGGTCTAACGGAGGTGTTACCTATGTTAAAGAGGGTGAGGTAATTCAAAAGTGGAGCATATCTGATGTAACAAACACAAAAGTAATTTCCGCGTTAAAGAAAAATTCAGATATGATTGCCGCCAACGCGCAGATACATTCACAATTGTTTCTGGAGATATCTCTCGTTATAATTCTTTGTATGGTGGTGATACTAAGATTTATATCAAAGACTCTTTATAAGACGGTAAAGACCGGCATGGATATTTTAGAGTAATAGCTTTCTCTGCAAACAGAGGTTATGACTTTTTCAGATGTCTTATTATTCCGCGGAATGCTGCTGCTGCAAAAAAGCATGGCATTACAAAAATAGAATTAACGGAATTTTTTAACGCGGAGAATTTTAAATCTTGTCCAAAATCTTTTAAATCAATGCTCTTAAAGATTGGAATATTCCTTAGTCTAATATCCGCTCTGTAATTGTTGTTTACATTGTGCTCATGCACAATTTCCATCCAGTAGGGTTTGCCGTTGTCTGTAATATCGTGATTGGCAAACATTTTCCTTATACTTGTATGAGAGAATCCTTTAATAGTCTTAAAATTATCCGGTTTTTCGCATAAAGTCTGGAAATGATTGTGTGGATATAACATGCTTATAATCATATTATTGCGCGTAAAATACTGGAGCCCGTACATGCAATTATACAGCCCGGTGACAGCTGACATATCTTTTTTCATCTGATTCTCGACAGATTCTCTTACTCTCTCAAGCATGTTGAAGCGTATGGCATCATCGTTATCAATATTGGTTGTTATTATGAATATCTCATTGCCTTTAAGATGCTGCTGTACAATTTGATGCATGGTGCATTCCTTGTCCGCTGTCTGTTCTTCAGATAGAAAAACGGGAGTGAACTGTCGGGAGCTTTCACTATATTTTTTAATTTTTCCCAGATATTTTTCAGGGGTGTTTTTATCAAACAGACACAGCCAGATGAAATCTTGCAGTGTCTGCTGTTGCATAGAAGGCAGGCAATATTTTTCAAACAGACGAAACCTCCCGTCCAGCCAGCTTTCAGTTCTAGTTGAGTTGTGCCCTTTATCCTCCTTCCACAATTTCAAGTTGAAGAAGGTTATTGCAAACTGCTTAATGTGTGCCATTTATAGAGTTCTCTTGGTTTCCTCTATCTTATATGCCTCAATAACATCTCCCTCTTTAATGTCATTGAAGTTCTCAATACCAAGACCGCAATCGTATCCGGCCAGAACTTCTTTTGTATCGTCCTTTCCTCTCTTAAGAGAAGCAAGCAATCCGGTATGAACAACAATTCCGTCTCTGATTAATCTAATTTTGGCAGTTCTTGCCAGTTTGCCCTCTTTAACCATACAACCTGCAATTGTTCCAACCTTTGAAATCTTAAACGTTTGTCTAACCTCGCAAGTGGCTGTGATAACTTCTTTTTGTACAGGGGCAAGCATACCCTCAATACCGCTTTTGACCTCATTGATTGCATCATAAATAACTGAATACAAGCGTATTTCTATGCCTTCCTTCTCTGCTATTCTTCTTGCATTGGAAGAAGGTCTAACCTGAAATCCAATTATGATTGCGTTAGATGCTTCTGCCAAAAGCACATCGGATTCTGAAATTTCTCCGACGGCCTTGTGAATTACATTAACGTGAATCTCCTCATTTGAAAGTTTAATCAAAGAGTCAGACATTGCCTCAATTGAGCCGTCCACATCACCCTTGACAATAATATTAAGTTCCTTGAAGTTGCCAATTGCAATTCTTCTTCCAATTTCCTCCAATGTGATGTGCTTCTGTGTTCTAATTCCCTGAATTCTAATTAACTGTTCTCTCTTATTTGCTAAATCTCTTGCTTCTCTTTCACTGTCAAAAATATTGAATGAATCTCCGGCTTGGGGTGCACCATTTAATCCAAGAACAGAAACCGGTACGGATGGTCCCGCCTCTGAAATTTTCTGTCCGCGCTCGTTAAACATAGCCTTGATTTTTCCGGTAAAGCATCCGCTCAACATAATATCTCCGGTATGAAGCGTGCCTCCCTGAATCAGCAAAGTTGCAAGGTAGCCTCTTCCCTTGTCAAGAGAAGATTCAATAACCGTACCTACTGCTTTTTTATTTGGATTTGCTTTAAGTTCAAGTAAATCGGCCTCCAGCAAAACTTTTTCCAGCAGCTCATGTACTCCCGTTCCCTTCTTGGCCGATATCTCCTGACACTGATATTTTCCTCCCCAGTCTTCAACCAGAATATCCATCTGGGAAAGCTGCTCTTTGATTTTGTCGGCTTGAGCTCCCGGTTTATCTATCTTATTGATAGCAAATATCATAGGAACTCCGGCCGCCTGTGCGTGATTTATTGCCTCAATAGTTTGAGGCATCACGGCATCGTCAGCTGCAACAATAATTATTGCAAGGTCGGTCATTTTTGCTCCGCGAGCTCTCATGGCTGTAAAAGCCTCATGGCCCGGAGTATCCAGGAATGTTATTCTTCTTCCGCTATCCAATTTTACATTATACGCTCCAATGTGCTGGGTGATTCCTCCCGCCTCACCGGCAATAACATTTGATTGTCTAATATAGTCAAGTAAAGAAGTTTTACCATGGTCAACGTGTCCCATTACAGTAACAATAGGGGCCCTTGGCTGTAAGTCTTCCTGCTTGTCCTCTTCATTTTCCTCTTTGATTTTCTCCTGAATATCGGCCGTTACAAATTCAACTTTGTATCCAAACTCTTCCGCTACAAGCGTAAGTGCGTCTGCATCAAGTCTCTGGTTAATAGATACCAGCAGGCCAAGATTCATACATGCCTCAATGACTTTGGTAACGGGTTGTGCAATCATCACGGACAAGTCATTAACAGTCACAAATTCAGTAACTTTCAGAACTTTGCTAACTTTCTCTTTTTGCTCAACATCTTCCTCCATCTTCTCTGCAAACATCTCTCTCTTCTCTTTCCTATACTTAGAACCTTTAGTCTTTCCCTTACCCTCTATCATCCTCTGGTAAGTCTCCTTAATTTGTCTTTGTACGGCATCTTCATCAACGTCATTTCTTATCGGCTTAAACTTATCGCGGAACTTGTTGCCTCCTTTGCCGCCATCCTTGCCGTTCTGCCTCTGTCCCAGGTCTTTAGGGCGATTTGTTCCAACCTCTTTTGTTAAATCAACTTTCTCCCTTGCGTGATTATGAATTCTCTCTCTCTTGCCCCTTTTATCAGGGAAAGGTTTTTTCTTCTCAAACTTGGAAAGATCAATGCTGCCTTTAACTTCAGGTCCTGACAGCGTCTCAACTCTTGTTGCGATAAATTCAACTTCGGGTTTTTTAGGCTCCTCTTTAACAGACTCTTTAACCGGTGTTTTGCTCTTTTCCTTTACGGCTTGCCTATTGTTCTCAGCCTCTCTGATAACCGGCTTTTGCTCACTCCTGACATCTGCTTTAGGAGCCGGTTTTACAATCGGAACAACTTCCGGCTGTTTAATTGCAACAGGTTTTTCAACTTCCGTTTTAACCTGGCTTACAACAACCTTTTCTTTTTCTTTTTCCTTTTCTTTCTCCTTCTCTTTCTCCTTCTCCTTCTCTGTTTCTGTCTCTGTTTTTTTCTCCGGTGCAGATTTTACAACTTCTTTAACTTCTCCTTTTTTTACAGCAGGTGGTGCAATCGGCTCTTCTCTCTTCTCAATACCTTTCTCTTCCGCAGGCTGCTTATCAACAGGCTCTTCTTTAACTGTTTTCTGCTTTCCTTCAGATAAATCAATCTTTCCTAAAACTTTAGGAGGCTTTACCGCATCTACAGTGGTTTCTATAAATTTATCTTTGTTTTCCTCATTATCATTTATACCGTATGAGACATTTTCTTTCTCAATGTTTTTAACTTTTGCGGCAACCTTCTTTGACTCTTCCTTTACAATTTGCTCTTTGCGGAATTCTTTCTCCACAAGATCATAGTCTTCCGGAGTCAGCTTGGCATTAGGATTAGCATCCACTTTTATGCCTTTCTTGTCCAGAAAGTCCACAAGCGTATTCATGCCAATGTTGAACTCTTTTAGCACCTTGTTAATTCTAATGCTCTCTTTAATCATATAATCCTCCTAAATAATTGCTTGTTAATCAGTTGTAAAAAC
>JAQWEK010000001.1:16689-96087 GCA_028704975.1 Bacteroidales bacterium
CTTTTCCTTCACTGTTATCATCAAATTCCGCCTTTAAAACCCTCTTAACATCAAGGACTGTTTCTTCATCAAGATCTGCACGCTCCATGATGTCTTTATCAGAAAGGGCAAGAACATTCTTTGCAGTGTCGCATCCGATTTTGCGCAGCGCATCAATAACCCACTGGTCGATTTCATCACTGAATGAGCTCAATAGAACATCCTCGTCCTCATCGCCTTCCACATCTCTAAATACTTCAATCTCTTTTCCAACCATCATGCTGGCAAGCTTGATATTGCTGCCGCCCTTTCCAATTGCAAGAGAAACTTGAGATGAATCCATCGTGATATAAATTTTATTCTCCTCATCATTTATTTTGATGGTAGAGATTTTTGCGGGACTCAGCGCTCTTTGAATTAGCAGCTGAATATTAGTTGTCCAACTGATAATATCTATATTCTCATTTCTAAGCTCCCTTACAATTCCATGAATTCTAGAGCCTTTGACTCCAACGCATGCTCCGACAGGGTCAATTCTGTCATCATAGGACTCAACTGCAACCTTGGCTCTCTCTCCGGGAATTCTGACAATTTTTTTGATAGTAATCAGTCCGTCAAAAATTTCCGGAACCTCTTGCTCAAAAAGTCTCTCCAAAAACACGGGAGACGTTCTGGAAAGTACTATACTTGGAGTATTGTTTTTCATTTCAACTCTGGAAACTACGGCCCGGATAGAGTCTCCCTTGCGGAAGAAATCAGACGGAATCTGCTCTGTTTTAGGCAGAAGAAGCTCATTGTCATTCTCATCTCTTACAAGAACCTCTTTCTTCCATGCCTGATAAACCTCACCAACAACAATCTCTCCAACCTTATCCTTATAAAGATTGAACAAATTGGCTTTATCAATATCCATGATTCTGCCGGAAAGATTTTGCTTTAGATTAAGAATTGCCCTTCTTCCAAAAGACGAGAGTTTTACCTCCTCCGTGTAATCCTCTCCAACTTCATAATCATTTTTTGGATCAATCTGATCTACCTCTCCTTTTGATATTTCTAGCATAGGGTCTGCTACCGTGTCAACAATTTTTCTGTTGCGCCAGATTTGCAGATCTCCCTTGTCAATGTTGATAATGATATCGCAGTTGTCTGCGGTACCGAAAGTTTTGGCCAGCTGAGTCTTGAAAATATCCTCCAGCACGCTCATAAGTGTGGCTCTGTCAATGCCTTTGCGCTCTTTGAATTCCGCAAAAAACGGAGCTAATTCTAAACCTTCCATTGTCTATGTTTTTTTTAATTTATTAATATCCTCTTTAAAGTTCCCGACAGTTTATTGCCGATCGGCTGTAAATAACCTTGAGTAATCTGTACAAAATAAGGGGACTTTGCGGTCCCCTTATCTCACTACCGCAGCAAAAGTATGAAAACAAATCTTTATCTCCAAATAAAACCGCTTTTTTTTACTACTTTTGCAGCAATAATAAGAGGAAATATGGAAGTATCGGCAGAAGTTATTGCTCAGCATTTTAAAGGTGAAATTATTGGAGATCCAAAGGTAAAGGTCACATCAGTGGCAAAGATTGAGAGCGGCAAGTTCAATAATATTTGCTTTCTTGCAAATCCAAAGTATCAGCACTACCTGCTGACGAGTAATGCAGGAATCGTTATTGTGAATAAGACTCTAGTTCCGGAAGAGAAGGTAAAACCCACCTTGATTGTTGTAGATGATGCATATCAGGCGGTAGCATCTTTGCTGGACCTTCTTAACTCACTCAAAAAGAGCAAGAGAAGCGGAAGATCATGCCGTTCTACAGTAGCATGGAGCAGCAAGAGGGGAAAGGGTTCATATTTTGGCGCATTCTCATATTTGGGCAGGCACAGCAAGATAGGAAAGGGTACGCAAGTTTATCCGCAGGTATACATCGGTAACGATGTAACTGTAGGAGACGACGTGATTTTATATCCCGGGGTTAAAATTTATGATGGCTGTAAAATAGGGGATAACTGTATATTACACGGGAACGTGGTCATAGGTTCTGACGGTTTCGGATTTGCTCCAACTCCGGACGGCTCATACAAGAAAATTCCCCAGACAGGAATTGTAATTGTGGAGGATGATGTTGAGATTGGCTCAAATACGGTGATTGACCGGGCAACAATGGGTGCAACCGTGGTTCACAAAGGTGTTAAATTGGATAACCTTATACAAATTGCTCATAATGTAGAGATTGGAGAGAATACGGTGATGGCGGCGCAGTCCGGTGTAGCGGGCTCTTCAAAGGTTGGAAAGCAATGTATGATTGGAGGTCAGGTGGGCATATCGGGACACATTACCGTTGCCGACGGTGCAAAAATTGCCGCACAGGCGGGAGTGCAAGGTTCTGTAAAAGAGGAGGAAGGAAAGAGAGGAATTATGGGGGCTCCCGCGTTTGATTATAGAACATTTATGAAGTGTTACGCCATATTCAAATCTTTATCCGGCAAGAAGTAACAGATTCTATTTTTTACGGTTAAATTTTAGTATATTTGCACGTTACTAAAACCGCACGAATGTACTTAAATCAGCATACACTAAGGGAAACTTACATGTTTCAGGGGAAGGGCTTGCATACAGGCAAGCATGTCACAATGACTTTGTCACCGGCCCCCGAAAATACGGGAATAAGGTTTAGGCGGACGGATATTGGAGATGATGTATCTTTTGTTGAAGCGTGGTCTGACTATGTAAACTCCACCTCCAGAGGCACCACTCTAAAAAAGAAGGGCATTAAGATACTTACATTGGAACACCTAATGGGGGCTTTATACGGTTTATGCGTAGACAATGCTCTTGTTTCTTTAGATTCACCGGAGGTGCCTATAATGGACGGCAGCGCAAAGTGTTATGCGGATGCTATAGCTCAGGATGGCCTTCAAGAACAGCATGCGCCGCGCAAATATCTGGAAATAAAGGAAAAAATAGAGTGCCGTAACAGCAGCGGCTCAGTCATAACAGTAGAGCCTGCAGATGAATTTTCAGTAGATTTAACAATAGCTTTTAAATCTAAGGTGCTGGAGAGGCAAGACGCACAATTTAATTCTGCTATGGATTTTGCAAAAGAGATTGCCCCTTGCAGAACATTTGTCTTTTTTAATGAGATAGAGCTCCTGCTCAGGCTTAATCTTATAAAAGGTGGAGACTTGGATAATGCAATTGTAATTGTGGATGATGAGATTCCTCAGAAAAGACTGGACCACCTTGCAAAATTGTTTAATATTCCAACATTGGAGCGTGTACCGGAAGGGTATTTAAGTCATATATCTCTGAGGTTTCCAAATGAGTGTGCAAGACACAAATTGCTGGATGTGCTTGGAGATTTTTCTTTGGTTGGCTATCCGCTTAAGGCAAAAGTTTCCGCTTTTAAGAGCGGTCACTCAATAAATACGGAGATGTCAAAGAAATTAAGAGCTTTGGCTCTTAAGCAATTTGGAGACAAATAAGTTTATATTTTGAAAATAAATATACAGAACAATAAATATTGAAAAATCATGTCACTGGAAGAAATAGCTCAAAGAGAGAAAGAAAAAGCTAGAGAGGTAAAAAAGAGATTAATGGAGATACCTCATTATGACCCTAATGCAGAACCGGTAGTTGATATTAACGGTATTAAAAATCTATTGCCCCATCGTCCTCCTTTCTTGATGGTAGACAGAATTATAGGTTTGGAAAGCGATTCAATAGTTGGAATAAAAACCATTGGAGTCAATGAATTTTACTTTATGGGACATTTCCCGGGAGAACCTGTTATGCCCGGCGTTTTATTGATAGAGGCAATGGCTCAGGTTGGCGGTATCTTGGTTCTTAAGAATATAGATGAACCTCAGAAATATTCAACATATTTTGCAAAGGTTAACAACTTTAAGTTTAAGAAGAAAGTTGTTCCAGGTGACGTTGTTGTCTTCAAACTTATTATTACTCAACCTCTTGAACATGCGCTTGTTTGTATGAGCGGGAAAGCTTGGGTTGGAGATAGCGTTGCATGTGAGGGTGATATGGTGGCTCAGGTTATAAAGAATAGATAATACAGAATTAACTGTAGAGAATAAAAAAAAAATCATGGAGAACGCTTTTGTACATCCAAATGCCAAAATTGGTAAAAATGTGGTTATCAGTCCTTTTAGCATGATTGCAGAACATGTGGAAATTGGGGACGGAACATGGATTGGCCCGTATGTTACTATTAATGACTTTGTGAAGATTGGCAAAAATTGCAAAATCTTTAACGGAGCGGTGATTGGAGCTCTTCCTCAGGATTTGAAATTTCAGGGGGAAGAGTCTTATGTGGAAATTGGCAATAATGTGATGATCAGAGAGTTCTGTACTGTCAGCCGCGGTACTGCAGCCAGCGGAAAATTAAAGACCGCAATCGGGGATAATACTTTTCTTATGGCCTATGTTCATGTTGCTCATGATTGTAGAGTTGGAAGTCATGTTATTCTGGTCAGTTATGTTGGCCTTGCGGGAGAGACGGACATTGATGATTGGGCCATCATAGGCGGTGCGTCCGCTGCCCATCAATTCTCAAAAATTGGTGCGCACTCTATGTTATCAGGCGGTTCTATGGTTGGAAAAGATGTGCCTCCTTATGCAATGGCTGGAAAAAGACCGTTGTCTTTTTGCGGAATTAACATTGTAGGCCTTAAGAGAAGAGGCTTTACCATGGAGCAGATAGAAAGGATTAGAGATATATACAGAGTTATATATCAGGGAGGTATGAATGTCTCAGCGGCATGCAGAAAAGTGGAGGAAACTTTCCCGGAGTCAGATGAAAAGAGAACAATTCTAGATTTTATTGCCGCGTCCAAGAGAGGCATAATCAAGTATGATCCAAAGCTTGCCCCGGAAGAGTAAGCTTGATAATTTCCCAGGCATTCTGTTTCCTGATAAGAATTAGATGGAATTCAATGAATTATACAGGCGATGTTGTGTTTTGAGTACGGCATATCTTCCGCCGGTTGAGTATTTTGCGGCAATAGCAAATTGCGGTTCATCCGTATTAAAGGCAGATTCATCTCCTAATTCATCTGTGAAATCATCAGCAAATCAGATATTCATTGAGGCTTGTGAAATTTTTCAGAAGCAGTCATACAGGAGCCGTTGCTACATATACAGCGCAAACGGCCCTCTTGTTTTAAATGTTCCTGTAAGGCGAGGAGGTCCGGATTTTACCCACAAGCTCCCAATTAGAGAGATAGAAATTGATTATGATGAAGCCTGGATCCCGTTGCATAAGAAGGCTTTAGAGGCTGCCTACATGAATTCTCCCTTCTTTGAATTCTATAAAGATGATCTTTTTAAAATACTGGACCGCAAGGAGAAATATCTTTTTGACTTGAATGGCAGGCTCTTGGAGTATTTGCTGCAAATGACGGGTATTAAGGCAGATATTAAGTTCACGACAGATTATTTTGCAGATTATGCAAATGAATCTGCCGCAGGTATTGACGTAAATATTCCGACATCTGTCACCGCGGATTTCCGTAATTCAATTCATCCGAAAAGCAAGCAGCCGTCTTTGTTAAAACGGCTGGGCATTGAAAAATATTATTGGCAAGTATTCTCTGATAGACAGGGCTTTATACCCAATCTCTCTATTGTGGATTTGTTGTTTAATGAGGGGCCGAACTCAATCACTTACTTGCTAAAATAAAAAAGGCGGAATCACTTCCGCCTTTTGTTTAATTATCCGTCGAGATTAAAATCTATAGCCAAAAGTGAAAAGCAATTTCCATACGGTTGTTTTGAAAGGCTCAGATGCCTTATTTCCAACGTAGCTGGCAACCAAGTCCCCTGCATCGTAAATAGTTGTAGTCTTCTTCATATACTGCATGTATGCAACATCTGCAAAGAATCCGCTCGGGTCATTGTAACCGAAACCAAGTGAACCAACGTAATTATCTATGTCTAAATCCTTTATTCCGCTATTGGAATACTGAAAACCGGCTCTTGCAGAGAAGTTTTGCGCCGGATTTATTTCTACGCCCGCTCTAATAACATCTGCATGTTTGTAGTAATTGTCCATTGCATCATTTATGTATCTGAAGGAATCTGAGCCTCCGTTGCCGCCTCTTTCATGCATTCTCATTTGTGAATAATCTGTTCCCTCATAATCCAGAGAGAACGCTCCCATCGGAAGAGTCAATGCAATACCAAAATTGTACTTGAAAGGAGTTGTGACTTTGTAATCAAACGATCCTTCAGGGGTTCCTAAATTTGCGCTGTAACCTCCTGTAAATGAGGAGGCCATATCCCAATAATATTTATCCGTCAAGTAATACCAAGTTGGTGTGGAAACCGCTGCTCCAATTCTCAGAAAATTAGTTGGCGTGTAAATGAAACCAAACTTCATGTTGATTCCGCTTCCGGATGTTGTCTGGTGATAGTACTGTCCAAATTCGCTAAAACCGGAGCTAAAAACACCGTTAGCCTTCTCCGAATAATTCTCTTCAACCTTATTCCAAACATTCATCATTCCAACGTTGACTCCCATGTAGAACTTGTTGCTGAAATTAAATCCAAAGTTCAGGTCCGTTTCCGAATTGCTTCCAAAAGTTTTCTTCTTATAGTACTGATTAGTAGAGCCATAGGCATTGCCGTTCAATGTTGTTGGTATAAAAGAAGTTGGAGCGCCTTTTACCGTATCCATCAAAGATGTGTTCCATGCGAGAATTGACGGCCACATGGACGGAGAAAAGTTATAGTACGGATCTTGGTTGTCATTTATGTCCATGTTATAACCGCTGGATCCCTTTGAGTAATCTGCAACCGCTCCAAGGTAACTTGATCCGCTGTTTGTTCCTCTTGCGCTCAACGTACTGTTAAAGTTGTTTACTTTATTGTATACCAAGCCAAAATCCCAGCTGACAAGACCATAATTTTTGCGGCCGGTATTGATGTTTGCAATACCTCCGATGTTTGCAATTCCAAAGGTGGTCTTGCTCTCTTTTGTTGAATTTCCAAGAAAATGAGATTCAATGGAAATAGTTGAGAATGCGGGGGTAAAAGTTACCTCATTGTATTTGTAAACACCAGAGGACGCAGGGTTTATTCCAATAGCTCCAAGGTCTCCTCCAAGAGCGGTAAACGCGTTGCCCATGGAGACACTCCTTGCTGTCCCTTCCGGGTTCCACTTAGAAAGTGTGTACGCTGTATAGTCATTCTGTGCAAAAGCACTTACTGAAGCCAGGCACAAAGTAGTGCACGCAAACAGTCTAAAAATTTTTCTCATCACTTATCTTTTTAATATAACCTATTTCTAACTAACTGTAATCTACAATAATCCCGACAGTTTTCTGTCGGGATTAAGAATATTAAACCTCTGATTTATCTTCTGGTAGAAGAGCCTCCTGAGTGACCGCCGCCACTGTAACCGCCTCCGCTTGAATGGTTTCCGCCCCCTGAACTAGAACTGCCGGAGTATGAAGGGCTGGATGATCTGCTGCCAGAATAGGTGCTTCCGCTATTTGAATATGAACCGCTGCTTCTGTAAGAAGAGCCTGTATTTGAATTTCTGCTAGAACTACCGAATACGTTCCTGGATGGAGTTGTCCGGTAATTATCGCTGTTTTGGTTAGAGTTTTGCTGAGGCTGTCTGTACATAGAGTTGCCGCTTCTGTTGCCTCCATAAGCTCCTGTACCTCTGATATTTCCTCCTCTGTTATTGTAACCGCTGTTTGCCGCACCGTTGCTGTAAACTGCTCCGTTGTTTGAAACAGTACCGTTTCTATAAGTTGAACCGTTGTTTTCATTATTGCTGCGGTTTCCGCCGTAAACGCCAACATTCCCGTTTCTTGTCCCGTTAAAGTTTCCGTTAGCATTCCCGTTCCTGTTTCCACCGTAAGTCCCTGTACCTCTGTAGGATGAACCGTTTCTGTTGCCTGTAGTCATAACACCACCGTTATTGCCTCTTATAACCCCCATTGTAGGGTCCTTTCTATAGGCACTGCCGATAGATCTGTTGCCGTCTGCATTATCTCCATAAGCTCCTACTCCTCTGCCGCTTCTGTTTCCGTAATATTCATTAACACCATCTCTTCTGGCATAGTAGCGTTCATTCCAGCCTCTTGATCCGGGACCCCAGTCACCCTGGCCGTAACCGTATCCCCAGCCGCGGCCGTAGCCATAATACCAAGGATCCCATCCCCAACCGAAGCCTCCCCAGCCCCAGTCAAAGCCCCAGCCATAGCCGTAGTACCAAGGATCCCATCCCCATCCCCAACTTGGAGACCATGAGTAATACATGCCCCACCAAGGGTTGTACCAGCCAACGCCCCACGTAATTCCATAAGGCCTGTACCAGCCGTAGTTATAAGCCCAGAAGGGATTGTAATAATTGTAATCCCAAGGGTCATCATACTGAATGTTGACCGTATATGAAGGGCTGTCAAATTTTCTTAAACGCTCTTCATAACTCTCAGTACTGTCCACAATTGCATAATCAACATTGGGATCATAATTGATATTTACTACGTTAGTATCTCCAACGTAAATTGTATCAACTGTCTTGGAGTTGTTTCCTGCGCCAAATATATTTCTTGTCTTGGATGAGTTCAGAGCATAGTTTGTTCTGCTCTGCAATCCCTTAACATCCGTATTTTCTGATTTCTCAGAAGTAGTTGTGTAAGTTTGGTTTGCAGCACCGAGCTCACCAGAATAGTAGATGCTGTTCTTGTAGCCTCCGTTATTGTTTGCAGTGTAGCTGCTTGTTCCGCATGAAGCTAGTGCCAGAACTCCAACGGCCATTAATAGTAATGCATTGTTTTTCATATTACCTCCTGCGTTAAATAAATTTTGTATTTTTGTGCCGTAATTACTAGCAAAGGTATCAAAAATTATTCCAAACTTTTATTATAGGCATGGCAAAACAGATTACATCTAGGAGTGAGAATTATTCCCAATGGTACAACGATTTGGTTGTAAAAGCAGATTTGGCTGAAAATTCAGCAGTTAGAGGATGTATGGTTATAAAACCGTACGGTTACGCCATCTGGGAGAAGATGCAGGCTAACATGGATAAGATGTTCAAGGACACAGGGCACCAAAACGCGTATTTTCCGCTTTTTATTCCTAAATCATTCTTAAGCAAGGAGGCTGAACACGTAGCCGGCTTTGCAAAAGAGTGCGCGGTTGTAACTCATCACAGGCTTATGGCTAATCCCGACGGGCCCGGAGTTGTTGTGGATCCAACGGCAAAACTGGAGGAGGAACTCGTTGTCAGACCAACCTCAGAAACAATCATTTGGAGTACATACAAAAATTGGATAAATTCTTGGAGAGATCTGCCTATTCTTGTTAATCAATGGGCAAATGTTGTCAGATGGGAGATGAGAACAAGGTTGTTTTTGCGTACCACAGAGTTCTTGTGGCAAGAGGGGCATACGGCGCACGCAACAAAGGAAGAAGCTATCGCTGAGGCAACTAGGATGGTTCATGTTTATGCGGATTTTGCAAGAAATATTATGGCAATGCCGGTTGTTGTAGGACATAAATCTGAAAGTGAGAGGTTTGCGGGGGCATTGGATACATTGTGCATAGAGGCCATGATGCAAGACGGAAAGGCTTTGCAGGCCGGCACATCACATTTCCTTGGCCAGAATTTTGCAAAGGCGTTTGATGTTAAGTATGCAAATAAGGAGGGCCAGCTGGAGTATGTTTGGGCTACATCTTGGGGAAGTTCTACACGTCTGATGGGGGCATTGGTCATGACTCACGGAGATGACAGCGGATTAGTATTGCCCCCTAAATTGGCTCCTATACAGGTAGTTATGGTTCCAATTTTCAACAATGAAGAACAACTGCAGAAGGTGCTTGCAAAAATGAAGGGGTTAAAAGAACAGTTCGTTAAACTTGGCATCAGCGTGAAAATAGATGACAGAGATAATGTCCGCAGCGGTTTTAAATTCTCTGAATGGGAACTAAAAGGCGTGCCGGTGAGATTGGCAATAGGTCCAAGAGATTTGGAGAATGAAACTGTTGAGGTAGCGCGCAGAGACACCCTTACAAAAGAGAGTTTGCCTATGATGAACGTAGTTGAAAGAGTAAAGAATCTGATGGATGAAATCCAGAAGAATGTTTATGATAAAGCATTGGCTAACAGGGAGAGTAAAATCTATAAGATAGATACCTGGGATGAGTTTAAGGAACAGATAGAGAAAGGCGGATTCCTGCTTTGCCACTGGGACGGAACAAAAGAGACTGAGGCTAAGATCCAAGAGGAGACAAGGGCAACTATCAGGTGCATCCCCGTGGATTCTTATGTCATCAAAGAGGAGGGCAAGTGCGTATACAGCGGCAAACCTTCTCACCAAAGAGTGATTTTTGCAAGAGCATACTAATAAAGCGCGCAAAATAGTTAAGTGGAGTTAAAAGCAATATTTATTAATAAACAGAGATTTATAACTAAATAATAAAAATAAACATGGATAATCCTTTACCTGCAAGGGAGCAAATAATTAACGGTTTAATAACAAAGTCGAATATAAAATCCACGGTGTTTGACACCGTTCTGGAGGTCTTTAATCATCTTAAAGAATTGCTGGGAGAGATAAGCAATGACCTCAATGATGCTTTGGATGAGAAAAAGGAAAAAGAGGAAAAGACTCTGAGCAAGAGAGTAAAACTGGGTTATAGCGACCGAGGAAAATTTGAAGCAGAGCTTAGGTTTGCGGATGACATTTTAGTATTTAGCATGCATCAGGATGTATTCCAGTTTGACCGTTCTCATGCAATTTGGAAAAATCCATACACAAAGAGCAATCCGTTTAATTCCTATTGCGGTATAATAAATGTTTACAACTTCTTATATGATTCTATCAAGTACGATAGAGATGATGACCTCGGTTATCTTGTAGCAAGAATTTTTGTAAACAAAGAAAAAGCGTTTTTTGTTGAGGGCAAGAGGCAACTGCGCAGAAGAATCAGTGATTTTGGCAAAGTGACTCTGGATAATAAAGAACTTACTGATTTTGTAGAAAGTGCAATGTTATATTCAATGTCATTTGACCTGCTTGTTCCACCGTTTGACCTTGTAAAAATGTCTAGTGTAGAGCAGATTAACGCAAAAATTGAAAATGCAAAAATGAAGACAGGAAAGCGCATGGGCTTTGAATATAGGTCTGACGATGTTCTTGACAGCGATGACAAATAGCGTGCTGTTTTTTTATAGTTCACGATAGAGAATGAAGCTAAGTCGTTATATAATTTTTTGTCTTACACTCATTATTCTTTTCCCATTTTCCGCCAACGCTCAGAATAACAAAGGCAAGGAGAAAAAAAGGGAAAAGCCCGGCGGCGTACAGCTGGATTTTTTTGGGGATACAATAAAGAGAAAAGATACAATCAAATTTGTTCCAAGCGGCCTTAATAAAGAACAGGAATTGTGCAGGGTTATTGGTGCCAAGTATCCTGTCCCGGTTATTAATTATGAACCCGTCAAGCCTCCAAAATTCTGGATAACAGGAGTTTTAGATGAAATAGGTTTTTCTCAAGTGTCACTTACTAATTGGGCAGCCGGAGGTTCAGGTTCTCTTGCTTTGAACGCCTATGTTAACGCAATGGCCAATTATGAAAAGGGGAAAATGTACTGGGAGAACAGGATGCAGATGGAATACGGCTTTGTTAAATCATTTGATTTGGGCTACAGAAAATCAGGTGATAAAATTAGATTGGAAAGCAAATGGGGCTATCAGGCATACAGAAAATTATATTTTTCCGCAGCCGTAAACTTTTTATCTCAGTTTAGCCCCGGCTTTGAGTATAATTCACAAAATGTTGGAAAAAAAGTTTCCAAGTTTCTTGCTCCTGCTTATTTGACTTTCGGAATCGGCATGGATTATAAGCCCGGTGCAGGAAAGATTTTCTCATTAAACATTTCTCCTGTGACAGCAAGTGTGGTAATTGTTAATGCAGACAGTCTTATACGTGTCAAATATGGCAATGATTATGATAAATTGTTTAAGTGGGAGCTAGGAGCCCAGCTAAAAGCCACTCTTCAAAAGGAACTTTTGAAAGATTTTAAAGTTGCGACGCAGCTCACTTTTTTCTCTGATTATATGGGTAAACTGCAGAACATAAAAGTCAACTGGGATGTCCAGTTGGATTATGCATTTAACAAGTATTTAAAAGCATCTTTTAGGACAAACATGATATATGATGACAATATCTTAATTGCCAACAAAATCGGTCATGAATGCCCGCGGTTGCAGTTCAAGGAGGTCTTTAGCCTCAACTTTTCCTATACAATCGGTTCGTTTAAAAAATAAATTAAGTACATTTGCACCCTAACTGGGTGGTTTTTATGCCGGTAGGGCTTGAATTTTTAACTGCTGCATTATGAAAAAAGCGGATGAAAATTTGTGGCGGTTCAATAAAAAGTTCCGTTACGATTTTTGGAAACACTTTGAGACTTTCTCTGTACAGGAGTCTGAAAGTATTCTAGTTGCCGTCAGCGGTGGTGTAGATTCTATGTGCCTTTTAAATCTTCTTTATGATTTATCATTCCTAAGAGATTCTCCGGAATATCCCAACTTTAATCTTGCAATCGCTCATGTGAATTTTTCTCTGAGAGGTAAGGATAGCGATGCCGATGAGGCGCTTGTTAGAGCTTGGTCAAGAGAGCATCTTGTAAAATTATATGTCAAGAAGTTTGATACCATGTATTATGCAAAGAGGCACTCTCTTTCAATAGAGATGGCTGCAAGAGATTTGCGTTATAAGTGGTTTTACAAATTGATGACAGAGCACAAGTATAATTACCTTGCGGTTGCTCACAATGCAAATGATAATGCAGAGACATTGTTGCTTAACTTGGTTAGAGGGACCGGCATAAAGGGTTTGCAGGGTATCAGAGAGAAAAGAGACGTCTTCCGAGATGATTACACGTTCGGGTACAGTATAATAAGACCTCTTATGATTTTCCAGCGTTCTGAAATAGAGGAATATGTTCAGAAAAACGGCATAAAATATAGAACGGATAAAACAAACCGATTGAGTGAGTTTGCACGCAACAGAATTCGTAATGAAGTAATGCCTCATTTGGAGAAGATAAATCCTGCCGTAATAAAGATTCTCAATAGAGATATCAAATATTTTACAATGACATGTGGTATTGTAAATGAGATGGCCCGCAAGAAAATGAAAGAGTTGTGCGTTAATGCCGAGGAAGTAGGAGGACCCGATTATCTTGGGTTTAGGAAGGAATATATGGTTACGGCGATCTCTGTGGAAACATTAAAAGATGAGAGATATCACAAGTATTGGATGTATGAAATTCTTCAGAATTACGGGTTTAACATTACACAAATAGACGATATTTTAATATTGCTGGATGCCATGATTGAAAAGGAGCACAGCAGATTTGTAAAGAAGGATGAACTGGATTCAGGTGAGATGTTGAGCGATGGCTGTACCAGGGGAGCAAAGAATGGTATTAGTACAAAAATCTTTGAATCAAGTGATTATATGCTCGCTGCAGAAAGAGGTTATTTAAAAATTTACTACAAGAGCGTAAAAGACAATATTCCCGACAGAAAATTGGAGAAATTCTCAGACTTCTATGAATTTACATATGGAAGACTCACGGTCCATTTGAGAATTGCAGACAATAATGCAGGAATACCTCAGAGCGAAAAAGGTCTGCTGCTGGATGCGGATAAAGTCCCTGTTCCTTTGGTGTGCAGGAAGTTAAAAGAGGGAGATAAATTTTCGCCTTATGGACTTCACGGTACAAAGGGAGTGGCTGATTATTTGAACGGCAAAAAAATTGACACGCTTTTCAAATGCGTTGTACCAATAATTGCATCCGGCAGTAAGATAGTTTGCCTGCCGGGCCTTGAGATAGATGACCGTTACAAAGTTACTCCTCAGACCAAGAAGGTTCTGATAGTCGATGTGATATAACAACCTGAGCTTGAACAAATAAGAAAGCCGAAGCATTGCTCCGGCTTTTCTTTTAATTCCCAGACCGGTATATGTTAATACGTGAACTCATAAACATAGGGCATGCGGGCATAGGTCTTAACACCTTTGAACTTTGTAAGGCTTTTATAAGCTTTCTTTATAAGTGCCTCAGGATCAGTTAGAACTTTTGACGCCTCATCGCCATCCCCTAAGTTGTTGAACTTGGCCAGCAAATTTTCTTCCAGACTCTTGACAGATGGATAATCAACTGTTTTGTAGCTGGAAAGTTTAGCGTACTTAGCTGCAAATGCAACTGCATCATCAAGTCCGCCAATGTAATCCGCAAGATTTTTCTGTACGCCGTCAACCCCCGTCCAAACTCTGCCCTGTCCAATAGAATCTACATAGGCAACGGGAAGTTTTCTTCCGTCCGCTGCTATACGTGTGAACTGTGAATAGATCTTCTCTACAAATTGCTGCATATAGGCCTGCTCCTCCGGTTTAAGCGGGGAAACCCCGGTGCCCATTGTTGAGTGAGCGTTCGTTCCAATTGACACGGTATTAATATTCAAATGTTCTTTAAGACCTTTGCCGTAATTAAATGATAATGAGAAAACCCCAATGGAACCCGTAAGGGTCGTGGCGTCTGTGAAGATCTTATCGCTCTGTGCGGAAATCCAATACCCTCCGCTTGCCGCATAATCTCCGTAACTGCAGATTATAGGTTTTTCTTTTCTAAGGAGTTGCAACTCTTCCCTTATAATCTCCGCAGCCTGAGCATCGCCTCCCGGAGAGTTAACCCTAAACACAACGGCTTTAATAGATTTATCCCTGCTTATTTTTTTTATTACAGGGCATAACTCTTTAACAGTTATTCCCTCTTTTCCATCCATTGTGATTTCACCCTCTGCATAAAGAATTGCTATCTTGTCTTTAGCCTTTGCATCAGATTTTACTTTTGCTTCCGCATAGTCCGCAAGTGAGACAAATTTTAAATTCTTATCATTCTTGACGCCAAACAAATTACAAAGTTTTTGGATCATGGCAGTATTTGTTATTGAGCTGTCAGCCAGTTTATTGGCAACCATAGATTCAGCATCCCATATCTTAAGATTATTGACCGCGTCATTAAAAACTTCCGGTGTAATGGACCTGCTTTTGCATATAGCCTTTACCCATGTATTCCATATGGAATTCAGCATGACCAAATTCTGTTCTTTGTTCTCCGGACTAATGTCATTTCTGATGTATTGTTCTGCGGCAGCTTTAAATTTGCCGTGTCTAATAAGTTCAACTTGCACTCCCAATTTGTCCAGCAAATCTTTGAAAAACATCATGTTAGTTCCAAGTCCCATAATTTGAGCCATGCCGTCTTTATTCATGTAAATTTTGTCAGCTACCGATGCCATGTAATAACCGCCTTGTGAATAATTCACTCCGTATGCAATTATTGCCTTGCCGCTGTTATGGAAATTTGAAAGGGCTTTTCTTACTTCTTCCAGATTTGATATGCCGTAATTAGGTGAGTCACACCCTGTTAAATAGATAAACTTAATAGCCGGGTCATCCGCTGCCTGCTTAATTGCGCGGACGGCATCATAAACTCCTAATGTACTTTCATTAGAGATTTTGAATTGGAGCGCTGCAGGATTAAATCCGGCAAACGGGTCATTTTTAGTCCTTTCTCCAACTTGCTTTGATAAATCTATTTTAAGGATGGCAGATGATGGAACAGATGGTTCGCTCTTTTGGGAAAGCGCAGCAATAGAGCCAATCATTGCAATGACCAAAAGCCAGCAAATAAACAAGGCAGCCAGCGTACCACACAATGCTGCCAAGAAAGTTTTCCAAAAATTATTCATAAGGTCCTCTTTTGTTTTGAGTCGTAAAATTAGAAAATAAAATTGTAAATCAGACTTGGTAATAGTATTTTTGCTGCAATATGAAAAGATTATTTGTGTTCATTTTTGCCCTGTTTATGGGATGCCATGTATCTGCGCAAGGATACATCAGGATAAATTATGCAGGTTATCTACCACAGTCAAAGAAAGTAGCCGTATATATGCTTGCAGATACATCTGTAAAGGCTGTGCAAAATGCTGCACAACACTCTGCTCCTGTAAGACTTGCAGAAGCGCAATTTGATGCCGTTAAATTTGCCGATATAAATTCTGCAGGTAATTCAAGGTCCAAAAGCGGTTTCTCAATTCAAAAGACGGATGCATCAGATACAACTGACAACAGATTTTTTGTGTTTAATGCAACTACGGATTCATTGGTCTTTATTGGAAATGCCAAAAAATGTGACCCGTCTAAATGGGCTCTAAAGGAGGCATATAGGTTAGATTTTTCTAAACTTGAACTGTCGGGAGGATATTATATTATTTTCAAAGCGATTAAATCTCCTAATTTTAAGATAGATGCAAACTCTTTTGACGGTCTTGCAGATTTTCTGCTGTATTATATGAGGCAGCAGCAATGCGGTTATAATCCTTTTGTTGATACTCTTTGTCATCAAAAAGATGCTTACATAGTCGATCATCCTACGCGCAATGGTGAAATGATAGATGTTAGGGGAGGATGGCATGATGCGTCTGATTATTTGCAATATCAAACAACTTCAGCCACAGCTACTTATGATATGATGTTTGCCTATAATAACATTGAGGACAAGTCCGTATTTAAAGACAATTTTGATGCAATGGGCAAGGCCGGAGCAAACGGAATTCCGGATATTTTAGATCAGGCAAAGTGGGGGCTGGACTGGCTGAACAAGATGAATCCGGAAGACAAAATAATGTTTAACCAAGTTGCAGATGACAGGGATCATATTGGTTTTAAACCTCCTCAATATGATATGGCTGATTATGGATGGGGGCCCGGCAATGGCAGACCTGTTTACTTTTTGACCGGCAAACCGCAGGGACTTGGCAAATATGGCAAGAACAGAACTACCGGAGTGGCCTCCGCTGCAGGTAAGTTTGCATCCTCATTTTCTCTCGGTGCACAGACATTTAAAAAGATAGATCCAAAGTTTTCAAAACTAATTCAGAAGAAGGCGGACCAGGCTTACAGTTATGCAAAGGAATTCCCCGGCAACACTCAGACAGCTTGCTATGTTTCCAGATATTTCTATGAAGAGGACACGTGGGTGGATGATGTTGAACTTGCCGCGGCAACGATTTTCTCTACTTCAAAAATTCCGACTTTGGAGAAAGAGGCTGATTATTATGGACAGCTGGAGCCAGTGTCGCCTTGGATGGAACTCGGCAGAGGGCGCCATTATCAGTATTATCCGTTTATTAATCTTGGGCATTATATTCTTGCAAAAGAGGGAGATGCAGAGATCTCTGCAAAGTATAAGGAATTTATGAGAGAGGGTCTGGAGGATTTAAGAAACCGTGCGGGGAATGAACCTTTTATGAATGGAGTGCCGTATTTGTGGTGTTCAAATAATCTTGTTTCTGCAGCCGTTACTCAGGCGGAACTTTACAGAAAGTGTACTGAGGATACAACTTATTCAGAGATGGAGGCGGCATTGAGAGATTGGCTATTAGGATGTAATCCATGGGGGACATCTATGATAATCGGGTATCCGCGCGGGGGAGTTTATCCTACACAGCCACACTCTGCATTTACGGTTGTGCACAGGGAAATTTCCGGCGGACTTGTAGACGGTCCCGTTTATTACGGAATTTTTAAGAGCCGTGCCGGAATGGGCATGAGAAAACCTGATCAGACTCCTGACATTAACAAGGGAGCTGCTGTATATCACAATGACATAGGTGATTATGCAACAAATGAACCGACAATGGATGGCACAGCCGGGCTTACATATTATTTTGCATCTCTTGAGCAAGAAGGAAACAGGCAAAAAAATCTTGGTAGCGGAGTGGATGCAAAATTGGTTAGAGATCATGAAGGTGCAATTGTAAGGGTTGACACTGCGGCTAGAAATATTTATTTGATTTTTTCCGCGGACTCAATGTTTAACGGAGGAGAAAAAATAGTTGAAACATTAAAGAAAGAGAGAATACATGCCTCTTTCTTCTTTACAGGTAATTCTCTTAGAATGCCCGAGCATAAGGAGATTATAGAGAAGATAATAAGCATGGGAAATTACGTCGGCGGACATTCCGACAAACACGTTTTGTATGCTCCGTGGGGTAAAAGAGATTCTTTAATTGTTACGCGCGACAGTATTGTTAAAGACATAAGGCAGAATGCTGCGGAACTTGCAAAATTCGGCATAGCGCAGAAAGACTCAAAATGGTTTTTGTCACCTTATGAATATTATAATAAAGAGACGGTAAATATCTTGGAGAGAGCAGGTTATAAAACCATCAATTATACGCCGGGAACGTCAACGCCTGCGGATTATACAATACCTTCCATGAAGGAGTATAAGACTGCGCAATATTTGATTGACAAATTGTTCTCTTATGAGAATAAGAATACATTAAATGGGGCTATAATTTTAATACATCCCGGGATTGAGGCAACTCGACCTGAAGGACAAAGATTGTATAACAGACTAAGGGAAATTGTTGATTACCTTAAAGGTAAGGGGTATTCCTTTAAGTCTTTTAAAGATTTACAGTAGAATGTTCAGGATAATAAAAAAAGAAGAACTCACTCCGCTTGTTTATCTGATGGAGTTAAAGGCAGACAGAATAGCAAGTTCAGCAATGCCCGGTCAGTTTTTGATTGTCAGACCTTCAGAGAACGGTGAGAGAATACCCCTGACCATATGTGATTACAATAGAGGGAAGGGGAGTGTCACAATAGTTACTCAAATTGTCGGAGTTTCTTCAGATAAAATCTGTAAATTGGCTGTTGGTGACAGCTTTACAGATGTGGTTGGTCCACTCGGACGGCCCTCTGCTTTTGTGAAACTGACAGATGAAGAGATTAAAAAATTAAGTTATGTTTTTGTGGCCGGAGGTGTTGGCGCCGCACCGGTTTATCCGCAGGCAAAATACCTTCATGAGAGAGGCGCTAAAGTTGATGTGATTCTAGGGGCCCGCAATAAAAATTTACTGGTGATGGAGGAAGAGATGAAGAAGGTTTGCGACAATCTTTATATCTGCACGGATGACGGCTCCAAAGGTGAAAAAGGTGTTGTAACCGTGATACTTGAGAGATTATTGTCGGGAGGAAAACAGTATAGTATGGGAGTTGCAATAGGTCCTATGATTATGATGAAGTTTGTCACTATTTCTGCAAAAAAATTTCGACTGCCTCTTACCGTAAGTCTTAATACTCAAATGGTTGACGGCACAGGTATGTGCGGGGCATGCAGAGTGAGCGTTGGAGGAAAAACAAAATTTGCCTGTGTGGACGGTCCTGAATTCAATGCATACGATGTTGATTTTGAAGAGGCTATGAGGAGACAGACAATATATCGTCCTCAGGAGTTGGAGGCTGATAGAGAGGCGGGATTAGAGTTTGGAGTTAAAAAATAACGTAGATCTTGATTTTGAAAGTTATGAGCAATAAGATACCGAGAGTTCCTGTGAGAGAACAGAATCCGAAAATAAGGATAACAAATTTTAATGAAGTAAGTTACGGTTACAGTCTTTATGAAGCTGTGCTTGAAGCCTCTCGTTGTCTGAATTGCAAGGAGCCAAGGTGTATGAAGTCCTGTCCGGTTTCAATAAAAATTCCGGCATTTATTAATCAGGTATTGCAAAAGAATTTTACCGAGGCTTATAAAATCATCTCTCAAGATAGTTTATTACCAGCTGTTTGCGGCAGAGTATGTCCTCAAGAAGCTCAATGTGAAGGTTCATGTATCCTTGGTACAAAAGGAGAACCTGTCGCGATAGGAAAATTGGAAAGATTTGTTGCCGACTGGAGCAGGGAGAATAGCGTTAAGTTTACAAGCAAGGCTACTTTAAACGGAATAAAAGTTGCCGTAATTGGAAGCGGACCAAGCGGACTTACGTGTGCAACCGATCTTGCAAAAATTGGCTATTCCGTTACAATTTTTGAGAGCCTTCACAAGGCGGGCGGAGTGTTGATTTACGGTATTCCGGAATTCAGACTTCCAAAACAGGATGTGGTGGAGAAAGAGTTGGAAAATGTTAAAAGTCTGGGGATTAAGATAGAAACTAACGTGATTGTCGGAAGAACTGTGACAATAGATGAACTGATGAGCAATGAGGGATTTAAAGCGGTTTTTGTCGGCATCGGCGCTGGACTTCCAAAATTTATGGGAGTACCCGGTGAAAATCTTAACGGTGTATTTTCTGCCAATGAATTTTTAACAAGAAATAATTTAATGCGGGCGTTTGACCCCGATTCAGATACTCCGATTTATAAGGGACGTCATGTTTGCGTGGTAGGTGGAGGAAATGTTGCAATAGATTCAGCCAGAACAGCTTTGCGACTTGGCTCTAAGGTCACGATAGTTTACAGACGCTCAGAAAAAGAATTGCCTGCGCGTTTGGAGGAAGTGCAACACGCAAAAGAAGAAGGCATAGATTTCCAATTTTTGTCGGAGCCTGTGCAGTTGCTTGGAAATGAGCAAGGATGGGTAAACGGAGTGAGGTGTGTTCAGATTAAATTGGGTGAACCGGATGAAAGCGGAAGACGTTCTCCAGTTCCTGTAGAAAACTCTGAATTTATGATTGATACAGATGCCGTCATTGTCGCGCTTGGTACAAGAACAAATTCCATTGTTGCTTCAACAACACCGGGGCTTGTAACAGATTCAAGAGGCCGGATAGTTGTAGATGAAAATGGAGCAACAAAGAGAGATGGCATTTTTGCCGGCGGAGATATTGTGACAGGTTCGGCAACCGTTATTCTTGCAATGGGGGAGGGGAGAAAAGCGGCAAAGGCTATTGATAATTATCTTAAAAACAAATAATTATATTATTTAATTAAATTTTTTTTGACTGAATTCATTTTTTTGGCATGAACAATATACAGAAACCCAGTATCCCAAAGGGGACAAGAGATTTTTCTCCATCAGAGATGGCGGGAAGAAATTACATTTTTGATACAGTAAAGAGTGTATTTAAAAAGTTTGGTTACAGGCCAATAGAGACTCCTTCAATGGAAAATCTCTCTACGCTTCTTGGGAAATACGGAGATGAGGGAGACAAACTTTTGTTTAAAGTTCTAAACAGCGGAGAGGCGTTTGCAGGCGTTATGTCTTCTGAATTGCAGAACAGCAATGCGCTATCGTTAAAAGTTTGCGAGAAAGGTCTGAGATATGACTTGACGGTTCCGTTTGCACGTTACGTTGTTCAGCATCAAAATGAAATTTCATTTCCATTTAAGAGATACCAAATCCAGCCGGTTTGGAGAGCGGATAGACCTCAAAAGGGCAGATACAGAGAGTTTTATCAATGTGATGTTGATGTGATAGGTAGCAAGTCTCTGTTAAATGAATTGGAACTTGTGCAAATTGCAGATGAAATTTTCAATAAGTTTGGCATCAATGTTTGCATTAAAATAAACAACAGAAAAATCTTGTGCGGCCTTGCGGAAGTAATTGGCTTCCCGGATAAGTTAGTTGACATAACCGTCGCGATAGATAAAATGGATAAGATTGGTTTGGAGGAGGTTGAAAATGAGCTGAAAGAGCGTGGCATAGATGAAAAAGGTATTGCCGCTCTTGAGCCGGTTCTGATTTTACAGGGAAGTTCCGCAGAAAAAATTTCCGCAATCAAACAAGTGCTTGCATCATCGGCAACCGGTATGGAAGGTGTGGCAGAACTGGAAAAACTGTTTGATTTAATTTCCCACGCCGGTATTAATCAGCAAGTTGAAGTTGACTTGTCTTTAGCAAGAGGGCTAAATTATTACACAGGTGCAATATTTGAGGTAAAAGCAAAAGATTTTGAAATTGGCAGCATTTGCGGAGGTGGAAGATATGATAACCTGACGGGGATTTTTGGATTGCCTGATGTTTCAGGCGTCGGAATTTCATTTGGTGCGGACAGAATTTATGATGTGCTTGGCGGATTAAATAAATTTCCACAAGAAGTAATAGAGGGAACTAAAATATTATTCTCAAATATGGATGACGCCTCTGTAGAGTATTCAATCCCAATTGTTAAGATGCTCCGTGCAAAAGGAATAAACTGTGAAATTTATCCCGATAGGAGCAAACTGAAGAAGCAATTTGATTATGCAGACAAGAAAGGCATACCGTATTTTGCAATAATTGGAGAGACGGAAGTTGCCAATGGGACAGTCAACATTAAAAACCTTGCAAAGGGAGAACAGAAAACCATGTCAGTTTCTGAGATAGATGAAATCTTCTGATTTGTATATTGATAAATGGCTGTTATTTAACAGGTTATTCAATTATATCAAAATTTTCAAAGATTAAATTTGCTATTTAAAATAATTCAAATTACCTTTGCGGCACTTGAAAAAAACCGCGGGGTAGAGCAGTTGGTAGCTCGTCGGGCTCATAACCCGGAGGTCATAGGTCCGAGTCCTATCCCCGCTACTGTTCTTACTGATAATCAGTTAGTTATAATTTGCACTATAGAAGATGAAAAGGTTTCCCGAACAGGGAGGCCTTTTCGTTTATAAATAGTTAATATTCAAGAATTTTTTGTACATTTGCTGTAACGCTATATACTGTTTCCGATGAAGAAAAAAGTGTTGATAATAGATGATAAGGAGTCAATTGCAAAGGTTATTACATTCTATCTTTCTAAGGATTACGATTTTACCTATTTTGACAATCCTTTAAAAGCGATTGCATGGCTTCAGCAGGGATCAATTCCGGATCTAATCATCTGCGATATTCGTATGCCTGAGATGACAGGCGACAAATTTCTTTCCTATGTTAAGAAAAATGATCTTTTCAAAAGCATTCCGGTTATTATGCTTTCATCTGAGGATAGCACGGCCGAGAGAATCAAGCTTTTAGAGGACGGTGCAAGCGATTATATTGTGAAGCCTTTTAATCCGATGGAGATAAAAGTCAGGATTAAGAAAATTATATAATAGATTGACGTTCGTAGTTTACATAGGCGAGAGCAAAGACTATGCTGCGCATTTAAAGTTGGCGTTTCCTAAAATGGCTGTGTGTGAGAACTATGTACTTGCCGCCAAGTATATAAGACAGGAGTGGACGGAAAGTGAAAAGGGGGCAAATAATTCTGATACACCTTTTTTCATATTCTATGAGCAGACAACAATAAAATTAGATATTCCAAGAATAAAATTTCTCAGGGATAAATTTGCTTATGCCTATATAATCCTTATTACCAGCAAGATACAAGGTAAGTTTATTCAGGAGTATTTGCAGGCGGGCGTTAATGATACTTCATCACCAGATGTGGATATTGAACAGGCTCAGGGCAGCATTAATATTATTGCTCAAAATGCTTCTGTGATGCTTTCTAAAAGTGTTAAACCATTAAGTATTAAAGATATACATGCTTTTAGGCTGCCAATGTGGAAAAGATTTTTTGACGTTGTATTTTCTCTGGTTGCAATTCTTATTCTTTCTCCGCTTTTGCTTATAACCGCTGCCGCAATATGGATAGAAGACAGGGGTGCGGTGATTTACAAGTCCAAACGAGTAGGAAGTAATTATAAAGTTTTTGATTTCTACAAGTTTAGGAGCATGTACATGGATGCAGATAAGAGGCTTAAAGATTTGGATAACATAAATCAGTATGGAAGCAAGCAAGAGATAAAGGGTGCCGCTATTGACTGTCAGGCCTTTGGCGATGATACAGTGTTTGATCCGGAGAAGATGTCAAATATGCTTATTTCTGATGACTGTGTAGTTCCTGAAAAAGAGTTCAATGCAGAAAAGAATAGAGAAAACGAGCATGCTTTTGTTAAAATCGAGAATGATCCGCGCGTAACAAAAGTGGGGAAAATAATAAGGAAGTTTAGCATAGATGAACTTCCTCAGTTAATTAATATTTTGAAGGGAGACATGTCAATAGTGGGCAACAGACCATTGCCGTTATACGAGGCAGAACTTTTGACTGCAGATGAATATGTAGATAGATTTTTTGCCCCTGCCGGCCTAACCGGTCTGTGGCAAGTGATGAAGAGAGGCAACGGAGGAGAAATGTCACCGGAAGAGAGAAAGCAGCTTGATATACAATATGCTCAAACATTTTCATTCTGGCTGGATGTGAAAATTATTTTTAAAACCTTCACTGCATTTGTCCAGAAAGATGATGTATAAGTTATAATTTAGCGCAAATTATACCTATTGTAAAAGAAAAAATGTATAATTGCGTGTATTAGTGTATCTTCATTTGTTTACAGAATAAAAATGCAAGAATTTATTCAAAAGAAAAATCTTTAAAAATGGGAAGAAAGATATTTGCAGTATTGCTTTTGCTTTCATTTGTTTGTGCCGGACTGCAGGCTCAGAATAACAAGGATTCAAAAAAAGATACAAGGGGTCGCTACAACAAAGAGGCGGGGCTCCTGAATCTTGCTTCTTTAAGAACCGTAACCGACAGCATCTCAAGATCACAGGTTGTACTGGATCTTACAAAAAAAGACGATGGTGTCGTATCTGTTGCTACAATACTTTCAACTTATACTCCATTCATACTTCCGTCTCTTGATGAACTATTCCAGAGAGTAAAAAATAATCCCAGTGTTCTTTACAGACAACATGAAGTAGATTACGCATGGAGAGATGTTGAGTCGGCAAGAAAGGATTGGCTTAAGTGGTTTCACGGCGATGCAGCATATTCATATGGCAAGTATAATTCTAATATGTATTATCAGCAGACTAATATCCCGACGGCTAATACTTACTCAAATCAGAATTCAAGCTACTATCTTTTAGGCGGAGGTGTTACAATTAATCTGTATGATGCTTTTAACCTAAACAATAAGATTAAACAGCAAAAGGACAGATATTATGCAACACAGTATCAATATGAGTCTGAGTATGAGCAGCTTTTGGAGAAAGTCAGTAAATCTTACTACATTATTTTGGGAAGTGTACCAATGTTGACTCACAGTATTCAGTGGGCTAAGCTTGCTGAAATGGCATATGCAGATGCAAAACTGGATTTTATTAATGGAAGAGCAGGTACAAATACTCTATTTGAGAGTGAGACGCAGTATTACCGTTCTACACAGGAACTTACGGCTATGATTAGAGATATTAATACGGAGGTTAAGTTTTTGGAACTTGTTACAAACTCTAAGATAATTCCGGATAACGGGGATAACACGGTTAATACGGGTGGACAATCATTGTCGACGGATAGTAATCCAGTACAAGTTCCATCTGATTCTTCCTCAGATAAAAAATCTAAGAGCAGCAAGAGGAACAGCAGAAGCAAAAAATAGACTGCCGACAACGACAATAAGAAATAATAAGTAATAATAAGTAGATAGTGAACTATTAAAAAAGATTATTATGAATGGAAATGCATTTGCTTATATATTAAGATCTCTATACAAGATTAGATATTGGGTTATTTGCGGTTCTCTGCTGGCTTTCTTTATAGGTGTGCTGCTAACGAGAGATATGAAGAAGGAATATGAGGTTAGTTCTTCAATATATACGGGGTTTGTTGCGGGTTTTTCTCTTGGAGATATAGGTGTGGGAGAAAAAGTTTCACATACAGTGGATTTTCAGCAGGTTAATAATTCTGTAGATAATTTGATAGGAATTCTTACGGCAAGATATACTCTGAAAAAGGTGTCAATGCGGCTTTTTATTCAAGATATGACATATGGCAATCCGTATAAGGATAATAATTATATTACGGCGGCTAATTTTAGATATGTGTATTCACAGACTCCTCAGGAAGTTAGGGATCTGATTGACAAGAGTTCAGAAGAAGTTTCCATGCAAAGATTGCTTGCTTATGAGAAAGCTTCTCCTGACAACTACGTGTACGGCTTGTTTAATTGGAATCACCCATTATACGGTTACAAGGCATTGTCCAGGGTCCAAGTGAATAGGATAGGTACGAGTGATATGATGGAACTCAAGTTTTCTTCTTCTGATCCCGGAGTTGCATATAACACCATTTTGTTCTTATACGATGAATTAATAAAGGAGTATAAGACATTAAGATTTGGGGAGGTTGATGATGTTATTGCATACTTCATGAGGGAACTAGAAATAGCTCAAAATAATCTTACAAATTCCGAGGATGCTCTGACTAGGTACAATGTTGCAAATAGGGTTGTCAACTATGACCGTCAAACTGAAGCCCTGACATCCCTGGACAAAGATCATCAGATGGATTACGAGAATGTTTTAAGGCAGTATTATGCGTCAAAAGCGGAGCTTGAAACATTGGATGAAAATATGCGCGGTTTTACGCAGGCTATGAAAAATAATTCTGAGTTCCTTAACAGAATGAATGATGTTATTCAAAAGTCCAAAGACATAGCATACCTGTCATACGGAGATGTGAAAAATGGTTCTGTTGACCAGAATAAGGTCCAAAATGCCAGAAGGGAATATAAAGTGGCTGAAGACAATCTTCTGGATCTTAAAAAATCGCTTCAAATTAAAAATTACACAAAAGAGGGAGTTGCTGCGCCCGATTTCATAGACAGATGGTTTAAGGCTCAAATTGATAATGCAAGAAGCGATGCGGAACTTAAGGTGATGGAGCAGAGATCCAAGTATATTGATAATATTTACGTGCATTTTTCTCCTATTGGAACAACGCTAAAGAGAAAAGAGAGAGAGATTAATTTTGAGGAACAGGTCTATCTGTCAGATTTAATGGGTTTAAACAATGCAAAACTTCGCAGGAAGAGTTTACAGGTTAGCTCATCTTCTCTTAAGATATTAAATCCGCCGGATTTCCCTATTTCTCCTCTACCTTCGAAACGCAAAATGATCCTGATCTTAACATTTCTCGGGTCGGCGGTATTCATAATAGCAATCATGTTGATACTTGAAATTTTAGATAGGTCTCTTAAGGATAAATTTAAGGCAGAATATATTACCAAGGGAGCGGTTCTTGCTGCCTTTCCCGCGAATTCTAAATTTAAATACAGGATGTATAACAGACAGTCTGAGGATGCTGCAATTCAATATCTTGCAAATGGTATTATGAATAACATCCATAGAGATAATGCAAAGAGGCCGCTTCTTATAAATTTCTTGAGTTCTTTCAGTGGCGAGGGCAAGCGATATTTGACTGAAAAATTAATAGTATACTGGGAAGCGTCCGGCTTGCAAATAAAAAGACTGGTTTCCGGTGACGATTTTTTGCCGGATTCAAAGGAGTATGTATTTGCTGAGATTAACAAAATATTTGATTCTTATTCAACGTTTGATATATTGCTTGTAGTACATCCCGAGTTAGCAAAGAGTCCAATTCCTGAGACCTTTCTGAAAGCATCCAGTCTCAATTTATTTTTTGTGAATGCTAACAGAGTGTGGAGTGATGCAGACCAAGTTTTGCTAGATAACATTACTCGCAATTTCGGCAAATCTAATACTATGTTAGTTTTAACTAACGCAGAAAGAGATGCAGTTGAAACATTTACCGGCATGCTTCCTCCTCATACTTTTTGGAGGAAAATAAAGTTTAAGTTACTTCAGATGGGAACGGGAGCATAGTGCTATTTATGGCTAACGGTGTAAATAATATGAATGGCGCTGGCAGTGGCTCGTATGCATCAAAAATCGTAGGGCTTGTTTTATTGTTGTCATTTGTTTTCTTTGCATGCGTAGTGCTGTGGAAACTGGAATTAAGTTTGACTTTTGCTTTTTTTGTTCCGGTTGCGATACTTTTGATTTTGATTTTTATTCGAGCGCCTAAAACCTATGCAATTATATTATTTTCACTGTTTTATCTATTTGCTGGTATTGGAAGGTATTTCCCTGCTGTCAAACTGGGAATAGTCTTTGACGTCGGACTTGTTGCTTTTACATTTATTTTATTTTTTGCAACACTGTTTGGAAAAATTGTTTGGAAAAATTCAATGAACGTTGCATCATTGCTTACACTGATATGGCTGATTTATTGTTTTTTTGAACTGTTTAATCCAAGAGTGGTTTCTACAAATGCTTGGTTAGTAGCGGTAAGGTGGGCTGCGATTTATTATTTTGTTGTAGTGTTTTTTACGCCGCTGGTTATTAATCAAACTAAAGATGTTAAACATTTCGTACATGTATGGGCAGCTCTCACGGTTTTTGCCGTGCTATGGATTCTTAAACAGAAATATATTGGACTTGATAAATACGAATCAATTTGGTTGGCGGATCCTATCATTAGCAATACTCACGTACTTCCTTATGGAATAAGGTACTGGTCATTGTTTACTGATGCGGCAAATGCGGCGGCTTGTCTCGCTCTTTCATCAGCATTTTTTGGAATTCTGATGTTCTTTACCGATAGTAAAAAAGAGAAAATATTGTTTGCATTTATCGCAATTTTATCTCTGTGGAGTTCACTGTTCACCGGGACAAGAAGTCACTTTGTTATTCCTTTTTGCGCATTATTTGTATTAATTATTTGTGCTAGAAATAAAAAATTAGTTTTTGGGTCTGTAATTACAATTGTAGCTCTTATTGCTTTTTTTAGAGGCACAAATATAGGTGACAGCAACCGGTATATTTGGAGAGCGCGGTCCGCATTTTTTTTCAACCAGGATGCCTCGTACCTTGTTCGCCAGAAGAATCACGCGAAAATCAAAGCTTATATGGCGGGTAAACCTTTTGGTATAGGTCTTGGACTTGCCGAATGGAAGGCAAAGAGGTTTGTCGGTACTTCAGTCATGGCGGAAGTTAATACCGATTCATGGATTTACACTCTTTTTGTTGAGACCGGTATAGTCGGAGTCTTATTGTATGTAGCTATATATCTGTATTTTATAATTTACGGAATTTGGATTTCATTATTTAAGCTAAAAACAAAATATGTCCGAGGTATTGCAATTGCATCAACGGGCGGCATTGCCGGAATGCTTGCATCATCGTATGGCAATGAGATACTTACGCAGTTTCCCAATGGTATTATAGTGTTCGTTCTGATTGCATTGATTTTTGCTTGTCCAAAATTGGATAAACACAGTATAGAAGAGGGTAAGGGATCGGATTACGTTAAGGGTGATTCTGACAACGGGACTAAAGGCTCATATTGAACGTGTTAAATATGTCGTTGATATCTTTAATAACAGTTAATTACAATGGTTTGTCCGATACTTGCAATCTGATAAACTCGGTCTATTCTGTTTTTGGCAGGGATGACATTATCATTAGCAGCGAGTCTTTTAATATTGAAATAATTGTTGTAGATAATAGCAAAGAATCTTCTGATTCAAAGGCTATTGCGGCAATTTATCCTAATGTGATTGTTGTCCGAAATCCCACCAATTCCGGTTTTGCATCCGGAAATAACTTGGGGTTAAAATATGCGCATGGTGATTATATCTTGTTCATTAATAACGATGTACAGCTAAGGGATGATTCATTAAAATTTTTATTACGGCGGGTATCATCATCGCCAAAAATTGCCGGGGCCTCGCCAAAGATTCTTTATTCCAGTGATTCTAAGACTATTCAATATGCCGGGTATACTCCTCTTACCAAAATTACTTTGAGGAATAAAACTATAGGATTAGGTGAGATGGATTGCGGAAAATACGATACCGCTCATAGCGTTCCATACTTTCATGGTGCTGCTTTCCTGGTTAAAAAAGAAGTTGTTGATAGAGTTGGCGGATGGCCGGAATGCTATTTTCTTTACTATGAAGAGTTGGATTGGAGTATGCAAATAAGACGTTTTGGATACGAACTTTGGTATGAGCCCAAGTGTATAGTGTATCATGCCGGAAGTGCAACTATTGGAGTTAATTCACCGATACAGGTTTTCTATATGACCAGAAACCGAATGATATTTGCTAAAAGAAATTTGTCCAAATTCAACGCATTCTTAAGTATCTTGTACCAGAAGTGCATTGCTGTACCAAAACAATGTGTTAAATTTGCTTTACAGGGGAGATTTGCCCTTGTATCTACTTCGATTAAAGCATGTTGCCATATAAATAACGAAGGGAAAGTAAATTATAATTTGTAATATATAAATGCCAAGTTATCTGCACATATTTGATACTGTGTTGTTTGTGTTACTGGGGTTGTCGGTGGCATATATTTTCTTATTTTCTTTGTTTTCAATTAGGGAAGGAACTGTAAAGTACTCCAAATCTTCAAAGAATTACAAGTTTGCAGTTTTTATTCCTGCTTATAAAGAGGATAATGTTATAGAAGAGTGTGTGAACTATTTGCTTTCACAAAACTACCCTAGAGAATATTTTGAGATTATTATTATTGCCGACTCTATGAGTGATGATGTGTTATTAAGACTCTCTAAACTTCCCATTGCGGTTATTATTCCAAAATTTGAGCGCAGTTCTAAGGCCGCAGCCTTAAAATGTGCGGTAGAACGAATAGCGTTTGAATTTGATATAGCAGTTGTACTTGATGCGGATAATGTGGTTGAAAATAACTTTCTTAGGGATATTGCTGATGCCTTTGATAATGGAATTGAAGCGGTCCAAGCACATAGAGTTGCAAAGAATACTGATACTTCTGTTGCAATACTTGATGCATGCAGTGAGGAAATTAATAATGCAATCTTTAGGAAAGGACAAGTTGCTTTAGGTTTCTCTGCCAATTTAATAGGTTCCGGTATGGCCTTTAAATACAGTTGGTTTAAGGATAACGTTAAAAAACTTGAGACGGCAGGGGAAGATAAGGAGTTGGAGAGATTGTTATGTAAGGATAGAATCTTTGTGGACTTTTTGAATAATACTTACGTATATGATCAGAAAGTAAGAAAAAGTTCTTCTTTCTACTCGCAGAGAAGGCGATGGATTGCTTCTCAAGTAGGAATTCTTACAAGATCTGTGGGAGAATTTCCTCATGCGCTGTTGAGCGGCAATTTTGATTACTGTAATAAGATATTTCAGTGGAGCCAACCGCCAAGAGTGATAATACTTGGTTTTGTCGGCTTAATGACTTGTTTAACAACTGTTTTTTACATTGAAAACTCAGTGAAATGGTGGATTCTGATGCTCCTTATTGGTTTTACTTTTGCCTTTGGAATTCCCGACAGATTAGTTGATAAAAAATTTAAGAAAGCAGTTGGAAAGGTCCCGTTGCTGGGGCTAATGATGTTTGCGAATTTGTTCAGAATACGGGGTGTAAATAAGCAATTTATTCACACAAAGCATTAGTGTATTTCTTGTGATATTATTTCACTGAACTTCTTTGCTCCAAGATTTGTAAGATGGTCGCAGTCAAAGAAATCCGCTGATGAGAAACGGGGATCTTTTATGTAATCACGGAATTCTATATTACTATTGCCTTTTATCTTTTTATGAATGATTTTGTAAAATAAAGCTGATTGCGACCTGTTCATTCTTTTGCCGTATTCTCTTACTACCGGAGCTGTAAGAATTATGAGTTTTGCATTTTTTTGCTTGCACAGCAAGATGATCTCATCCAGTGCCTTGATGTTTTGTCTAAGATATGTCGTATCAATATTGCCAACTTTATTAAGAATAGTATTCCTCTCAAGTGCCTCATTGATAGATGTCTCAGTTATTGGTTGTTTGTTTTCATCCTTATAAGCGGTTCCAAAACCAAGAGGTGTGCAGCCAAGCATATCATCACCCTTTAAAGATGCCTGCAGTTTGTCAGTCATCCTTGCATTTGTTATTTCTAATGCCAACCTTTTTTGAGGATAACCCATGTATATGCCGTAATAGGCTATACGCCAAGATTCTACGCCTTTCTCCATGGTGGAGAGCATATTAGCGTCTGACAAGACCAAGATTACGGTCTTCAAATTTTTAACATTGTCTTTGTATTTGTTGAACACAAAGTAGTCTCTCTCTAAATCTTGCGAGACATTGGCAAGATTAAATGCCTTGCCGGAAAGGTATTCCGGATTAATCCCATAGTATGCATGTGAGCTTCCAAGTATCAGGCTTTCAACATAGTTGCCGTTCTTCTTCATCCATTCATCTTTGTATCTGTATGAGTTGGGAATATGTCTCATATAAACTTCCAGACATGCCGATGCAATAACTATCGGGATGAAAAAATAAATAAATATTTTCAGAAAGTTTTTCATGCTAGAATTGGAAATAAATGAATGAAGCACTCTTGCCGCCAAGGAATACTATAACAATAAGCATAATATAGTATAATGTCCAACGGAGAGCTCTGTTTTTTATGTACGCATCAAATTGAAGCGGATGTCTCTTGTCTCTTTGCAGCCATTCAATAATTACCATCACCAAAACCAAGATGATAGACTTCTTTCCAACCGGCAACCCGGCTACATGTTTTGCAGTGAACATTCCGCCCATGTAACCAAATGCTTGTGAAACTGTTGTGGATCTGAATATTATCCATCCAATTAAGATTAGGCAGAATGTTATAAGCATTTGCAGAAATTCTTTTATTGACGGAAGTATTTTCCCCGGAGCTACTACTGTTTTGTATTTTATGTTGACTCCAAGAAGAATGAATACAAGGAATAAGAATGCATGGTAAAGTCCCCACAATACAAATGTCCAGTTTGCACCGTGCCACAGTCCGCAAAGAGCAAATACGATTGCAGAGTTTAATATTGTCCTGCCGGTCCCCTTTCTATTGCCGCCCAATGGAATGTATATGTAGTCCGTAAACCAAGATGTTAAAGATATATGCCACTTTGACCAGAACTCTCTTGGATTGCGTGAAAAATATGGCAAGTTAAAGTTGGTCATCAGTTGAATGCCAAATAATTTTGCTGTTCCAATTGCTATATCTGAATAACCAGAGAAATCTCCATAAATTTGGAATGAAAATAGAAACGCCCCTATGATGAGTGTGGTCCCGTCACAATTCTGCCAATTTGCAAATATCTGATTTACAGTTACGGCGCAGTTGTCTGCAATAACTATCTTTTTAAAGAATCCCCATAGCATGTGCCTGCATCCGTCAACCGCATCTTTGTAATCAAAGTGTCTCTCTTTTTGGAACTGAGGCAACAGATTGGTGGCTCTTTCTATAGGTCCTGCAACCAGCTGCGGGAAGAAGCTAAGGTACGCGGCAAAGTTTACAAAACTCTTTGATGCCGCAAGTTTGCCTTTGTAAACGTCTATAGAGTAGCTTAATGCCTGGAATGTATAGAAGCTTACACCAACCGGAAGGATTACTCTGACGGTGATTGAATCCACCGTAACACCAAACAGTCCAAGCAATTGGGCCATGCTTTCTGCAAAGAAATTAAAATACTTAAAGAACCCCAGTATACCAAGGTTTATAATAATGTTGGCTGCGCTGACTAATTTTTGTTTATTTCTCTTTCCTTCATATTTCTCTATCAATAAGCCGCTTAAATAACTAAGAATAGTAGTAAGAAGTATCAGCCCAAGAAATCTACAATCCCACCAGCCGTAAAACACATAACTCGCAATCAGCACAAAAAAGTTTTGTGCATTGAGTTTTTTAAACACAAACCAATAGCCAACGAAAACGATTGGCAGAAATACTAAAAAGGCTATTGAGTTAAAGAGCATTTCTCACAGTTTTAGGTTGGTACGATAGGCATTTGTGCGACAAAAATACAATAAATTGGCTATATTTGTAATGATTATAATCTTCATCTCCTAACCATTTACTTATATGAGCAAACTTCAAGGGCTAATCGGAAAATTAAGATATAATTTTCTTGTCGAATGGTATAATTTCTTGTGGCATGCTTTCGGTAAAAGAAATAGGATGGTTCCGCATATTGCAAGCATAGAGGAATCTATTGATAAGATCGTAAAAGACAGGTGTTCTGTCTCCAGGTTTGGAGATGGTGAGGTGTTACTTACACTTCCATATAAAAATATCGGGTTCCAACATGGAAGCGTACCTCTGTCTGAAAAGTTAACTGAGGTGCTCACAAGTAATT
Source organism: Bacteroidales bacterium (assembly GCA_028704975.1). GTDB lineage: Bacteria > Bacteroidota > Bacteroidia > Bacteroidales > UBA932 > Egerieousia. The sequence goes on from JAQWEK010000001.1 coordinate 50,494, forward strand.
TGCCAAATCATATTGTTTGTTTATCAGATACATTTAGAGATTTAAAGAGGTACAACAGAAGGACTCGCAGGTTTTGGGCTTGTCATTTTTATCTTTACGATTTTTTGTGGGCCAGATGTTTGGATCCCGATAAGCAGTACTATAATACTTTTGTTTCCAGATTATATAGTGATTTTGCAGATAAAAGTAAATGCGGGTATTGGTTTAAAGATGTCAGAAGAATTTGGGACGGAAGGGATATAATTTTTATTGAGGGAGAGAAAAGCAGATTGGGGGTTGGGAATGATTTGTTTGATAATTCCAAGAGTATAAGAAGAATACTGGGCCCGGCATCAGATAGCTTTGAGCGTTATAATGATTTGATAGAACTGGCTAAAAAATTTGGAACAAACGATACTTTGTTCCTTTTGGCATTAGGACCCACAGCTACATGCCTTGCGTATGATTTGGCAAAGTCGGGCTATCAGGCTATCGACATTGGCCATATAGACATCGAATATGAATGGTGGAGAATGAAAGCCAAGAGAAAGGTTAAGATTAATCACAAGTTTGTTAATGAGGCTATTGGGGGAAGCATGGTTGCTGATGAAGATAATTTTGATTCAACGTATAAGTCTCAAATTATTGCAAGTGTTAAAGATATTCCTTTGAAGCGTCCGAGAAGAACCGTTGCATATTGTACTCCGGAAATTTATTTGCCCGGAGGTATAGAAAGGGTCGTTAGTACTAAGTGTAATTATTTTGCCGATAAGCTTGGCTATGAAATGTATATCATACTAACTGATAATCCGTTTCAACCCCCATATTACAAGCTTTCGGAAAAGGTGCATATTGTACAACTTGATATTAGATATGAGGAGCTTTGGAATGCTAATATTTTAAAGAAAGCCTTTTTGTACTTAAAAAAACAGGTTAAGTATAAAGTGTTATTACGCAAGTATCTGCATATAATCAAGCCGGACATTACAGTCTCCTGCATGAGGAGGGAAATCAACTTTATTACTAAAATCCATGACGGGAGTAAAAAGATGGCTGAGTTACATATCAATAAGAGTAATCTTAGGAGGTTTGATACTTCTCCCTATGACAGCGGCCCGTCGCTGCTGTATAACAAAATTATACCCAGGCTGTGGAATAAGAATTTGATCTCTAAGCTTAGAAAGTTATCAAAGTTCATTACGTTATCCGAGGAAGATGCCAAACATTGGAAAGAACTTAACAATGTGGTTGTTATTCCAGATCCGATACCTTTTTTGCCTGAGAAAATCAGTGATTGTTCTGCAAAGAGAGTAATTGCCGTAGGCAGATATGTGCCTCAGAAAGGTTTTGATATTCTGTTGAATATCTGGAAGAAGATTGAGGATAAATTTCCTGATTGGGAACTGAGCATTTATGGTCCCGGCGAAGTTGAGTTCTATAAAAAAATAGCTTTAGATTTAAATCTAAAGCATTGTAAGTTGATGGGGACCGTTACACCTGAACAGGTTAATCAAGAGTTTGCAGAATCTTCTATACAAGTGCTTTCTTCCAGATATGAGGGATTTGGAATGGTTATCATTGAGGCTATGGCTTGCGGGTTGCCAAGCATATCCTTTGCCTGTCCGTCAGGACCTTCTGATATAATTACGCACGGCAAAGATGGTTACTTGATCGAACCTATGAATCAGGACTCTTTTTGCAATAAACTATCTTTATTGATGTCAAGTGAAAACCTGAGGAAAGAGATGGGAATCAATGCAAGAAAGACGGCGGAAAAATATTCTATTGAAAATATCTCCGGATGTTGGGTTGCATTATTTGATGAAGTTTTGGGGACGACACAATAATACTGAAAAAGATATGAAAGGAAGTTGGTATTCAAAGTATATGACCGTGTATGGAAAGCCATATACTTCTGATTATAAGCAAATAGCGGAAGAAATTAAATCAAGGATTTTAAAACTGCAGAGTGAGAATCCTGTGGCTTCTGTTGTTATGATAGCACATAATGAGGGGGAGAATTTGCTTGCTAATCTTTGGTCGGTTTCTGATATGCGGTGTAAGTATTCTGTTGAAATTATCGGGGTTGACAATGATTCTACTGATAACACGTCTCAAGTTTATAAAGATTGCGGTTTGAAGCCGCTGCTTGTAACAGATCATCATACAGCGGGAGCTTCCAGGCAGGCTGCTTTAGAAATTTCCAGAGGTAAGTATTATGTTTGCATGGACGGCGATACTATGTATCCTCCTAAATATATAGAAACTATGATAGATGCATTAGTGGTTGATGATAAGGCAGTTGCCGCATGTGCAAGATGGAACTTTTTGCCAAGGAAGGGAGTCTCTGTAACAGGAATGAAATTGTATGAGTTTTTTAGGAATGTGCATTTGAATGCTTTGGCACATAAAAGACCTGAGCTGGCAGTGAGAGGAATGACTCTTGTTGTTGTATCACAACTGGCAAAAAGGTTTGGTTTTAGAAGAGATATCAAAAGCGGTGAAGACGGTTCTTTGGTATTAAAACTTAAAGAATTTGGCAAAGTGGTTTTTGTGCGTGATAGAAAGGCAATTGTGGTTACCGGGTGGAGAACTATGGAAAAGGATGGCGGCCTAACACATTCTTTGTTCGTCAGGTTAAAGAGACATATTTCCAACTTATCCTATTATTTTACTTCTGCCAAAAACTACGATGATAGCAATAATAATATTGATAAATAAATTATTATATGTACGAGGTTACTATCGCCATACCACTCTATAATGCTGAAAAATACATTGAAAAGACGTTAGAGTCTGCATTGTCTCAAACTTTTGAAAGTATTGAATTCCTTATTATTGATGATAGCGGAACTGATAGAAGCATGGACATAGTTGAATCTGTGAAATCTTCAGGCAAACGAGGATCTGATATAAGAATCTTTAAGAATCCTAAAAACCTTGGTATAGGTGCTTCAAGGAATGTCGCAATTAAGGAGGCAAGAGGCAGATTCCTCTTCTTTCTTGATAGTGATGATATTATGACTACAGATTGCATAAAGGTCCTTTACGCGTCGGCAATTGATTGTCACGCTGATGTTACCATTGCATCGTATAAAAAAATTTATGATGACGGGAGGGAGATTTTAACAATGCGGCTTCCCCTGCGATCCGGTTGTTTGGAGGATGAATTTGCCGGGCTATTTTATGGAACTCTCCAACACTTTAAAATATCAAACTGGAATGTTTTATTTGATTTGGATTTTTTGAGAGGGACTCATATTTCTTATAAATCCGATTTGGGCGAGGATATTATTTTTTGGTCCGATTTTATACCTCTTGTGAAGTCCTTCTCGTTGCTGCCGGATATTACATATTATTACGTTATTAGGGCTGAGTCATTGTCTCATTATAATAGCAGAGAGGTCATTCCTGTTTCAGAGATAAATGCACAATTATTTGTTAGAAAGTGCATGAAAGAAAAAATGACTACTTTAAGAGGTAAACCGTATTTCTATGATATGTGTTTGTGCCTTTCACGCTATTTTTATTCGTCTGCTTTTTTCTTTGTGGCAAATTTTAAGAAGATAACACCTCCAATGCAAGTGTCTGATTTAAAGGATTTATTGGCAATACCCATTTCCGGTAATGATATTATGAACATGAGACATGGGAAAAAGTTTATGGTCTTTTATCGTGTGGTTTCTAAATTACCTGACCGACTTTTAGTGTGCGTGTTGTGGCTGAGTTATAAATTTTATACTGTGCTTTTGCCTGATTTAAAACTTATTGTGAACCCTAAAAAAAACAAAAATAATAATGAATGATTTACAAATTAAACAATCAATTGCTTTAAAAAATAAGGTTCTATCTCTTGTAAAAGAGTATTATAAGTTATCTTCTTCAAAGGATAAATTTGTTCCGGGCAAGAGTTACATTCATTATGGCGGGAGATACTATAATGAGAAGGAAATGGTAAATTTGGTGGATTCATCTCTGAACTTTTGGCTTACGCAGGGACATTGGACGCAGGAGTTTGAAAAAGAGTTTGCCAAATGGCTTGGAGTTAGTTTTTGCAGCGTTGCTAATTCCGGTTCCTCTGCAAATCTGCTTGCTTTCACTGCGTTGACGGCACCGGAGTTGAAGGAAAGGCGGATAAAAAAAGGTGATGAAGTTATAACGGTAGCATGCGCTTTTCCTACAACGGTAACCCCGATAATTCAATATGGTGCAGTTCCCGTTTTTGTAGATGTTACAGTACCGGAATACGATATAGATGTTACACGGTTGGAAGAGGCATACTCTACAAAAACCAAAGCTGTAATGATTGCGCATTCTCTTGGCAATCCGTTTAATCTGCAGGCAGTTAAAACATTTTGTGACAAGCATAATTTGTGGCTTGTTGAGGACAACTGTGATGCTCTTGGAAGCACATATAAGATTAACGGAACAGAAAAGAAGACAGGAACAATAGGAGATATAGGAACAAGCAGTTTCTATCCTCCGCATCACATGACTATGGGGGAAGGCGGTGCCGTTTACACAAATAATGCTCTGTTGCATAGATTAATAAACTCATATAGAGATTGGGGACGTGATTGCTGGTGCCCAAGCGGAAAGGACAACACCTGCGGACAAAGATTTACCAAGCAATACGGTGAACTTCCATTGGGATATGACCATAAATATGTTTATTCTCATCTTGGCTATAATTTGAAAATCACCGATATGCAGGCTGCAATAGGGTGCGCACAGCTTAAGAAGCTGGATAAGATTGTTGCAACGCGCAGAAAGAATTTCCAATACATTTTGGATGGACTTAAGGGGACAAAAGGCTTGCTTCTTCCTGTTCCTCAAAGGAATTCCAATCCGAGTTGGTTTGGCTTTTTGATTTCAGTAAAAGAGAATGCCGGCTTTACCCGGAACGAGCTTACAAGGTTTTTGGAGAATAGAAAAATACAGACACGCAACTTGTTTGCAGGCAATCTGCTGCGTCATCCCGCATTTATCAATTTGAGACAAGAATCTGTCGGGAGAAACAAATATTACAGGGTGGTAGGAGAGTTGAAGAATACGGATTTTATTATGAACAATACTTTTTGGATTGGAGTTTACCCGGGAATGAAGAAACCTATGCTGGATTGGATGATAAAGTCAATCAGAGAGTTCTGTGATATGAAGCGCAGATAGCGGCGGACAGTATTAATAATAAATTATCGGATTATGAGCGGAGATATTTTTAACGGATTCTACAAGGGCAGAAAAGTCCTTGTAACCGGCCATACCGGATTTAAAGGGTCATGGCTTTGTATATGGCTGCATTCTCTTGGTGCTGAGGTTATCGGAGTGGCTAAAGAACCGTATTCTGATAGGGATAATTATGTGCTGAGCGGATTAAAAGATAAGATTATTGATTTGCGGGGAGATATAAATGATGGCGCGCTGATGAAAAAAATTTTCCGCAAGTATGCTCCTGAAATTGTATTTCACCTTGCAGCTCAGCCACTTGTAAGATTGAGCTATGAAATTCCTGTTGAAACTTACATGACCAATGTAATGGGTACCATCAACATAATGGAGGCAATCAGGGCAACTGACAGCGTAAGAGCCGGGGTGATGATAACTACGGATAAATGTTATGAAAACAAGGAGCAGACAATAGGTTATAAAGAGACTGATCCTCTTGGAGGCTATGACCCTTATTCATCTAGCAAAGGTGCGGCGGAGATTGCAATCTCCAGTTGGAGGAGAAGTTTCTTTAATCCCGATAGTTACTACGCTCATCATAAGAGCATTGCGAGTGTGAGAGCCGGCAATGTAATTGGCGGAGGCGATTGGGCAAAGGATAGGATAATTCCAGACTGTATCAGAGCGATTGAGAATAACAAGGTTATAGAGATACGTTCACCAAAAGCCGTAAGGCCTTGGCAACATGTCCTTGAGCCGCTTTCCGGATATATGCTGCTGGCAAAAAAGATGCGTGAAGAGCCTGAGGCATATTGCGGTGCATTTAATTTTGGCCCAGAGAATCATGGCGTTGCAACTGTATGGGATGTGGCGTCCAAAGTGGTTGAATACTACGGAAAAGGAGAGCTCAAAGATGCCTCTGTGCCGGGCGCATTGCATGAGGCAAACATGCTTATGCTGGACATCACAAAGGCAAAGAGACAACTTGGATGGTCTCCCAGATGGAGCTTAAATGAGTGCGTAAAAGCAACTGTAGATTGGTATAAAAACTATCGGGAAGAAAATGTTTATGAATTGTGTTTTAGGCAAATAGAAGATTTCTCCCGTTGTAAATAAATTAAGGATATGAATATTATAAAAACTTCTTTTGACGGATTGTTTGTTTTGGAAACGATTAATTTCCAGGATAATAGAGGAGGGTTTCAAAAACTCTTTAATGCTGAATTCTTTGCGCGGAATGGGCTTGATGCAGATTTTAAGGAGATATATTACTCTGTATCTCAGAAAAACGTGATAAGAGGAATGCATTTCCAAACACCTCCGGCTGACCATGTTAAATTAGTTTGGGTGAGCCGGGGACATATTAAGGATGTGTGTGTGGATATAAGAAAAAAATCTGCAACGTATGGAAAATGTTTCTCAGTTGAGCTTGATAATCAGATGGGTAGATATCTCTATATACCAAGAGGTTTTGCGCATGGTTTCTTGTCTTTGGAGGCCGGAAGCATTGTAAATTACGCGCAAACTTCTTGCTATTCTCCTGCTCACGACAGCGGTATTTCTCAGAAATCCGTGGGGTTTGATTGGGGGATAGAGAACCCGATTGTCTCCGAGAGAGATTTGACCTTTGAAGATTTGGAGACATTTAAATCTCCGTTTTAACGCAGATTTAAAGTATATTTGCGTGAACACTTTGATAATTAAAATATAAGCTAACCATGAAAGCGGTAATTCTTGCAGGCGGTTTTGGCACAAGATTAAGTGAGGTTACAAATGTAATCCCAAAACCGATGGTTGAAATTGGCGGTAAGCCAATCATCTGGCATATCATGAAAATTTACAGCCATTACGGAATTAATGATTTTGTAATTTGCTGCGGTTATAAGCAATATGTCATAAAAGAGTATTTTGCAAACTACTTCCGCCACAACTGCGATATGACTGTTAATCTGGCGGATAACAGTGTTGAGATTTTGGATAATCATTCTGAAAACTGGAAAGTCACAATGGTTGACACCGGTGTGAACACAATGACCGGAGGACGTGTGAAAAGAATTCAGAAGTACATTGGAAGCGAGCGATTTCTTCTCACTTACGGTGACGGCATAGGAGATATAGACATTAAAAAGACAATAGAGGAACATAATAAGAGCGGCAAATACCTGTCGCTTACTGCATACCAGCCTGCCGGCAGATTGGGTGTTTTGGATATTGAAGATAACGGAAACGTGCAGAGTTTTATGGAGAAACCTTCTGTTTCCGGCACATGGATAAATGCCGGTTTCTTTGTATGTGAACCGCAGGTGTTTAACTATTTACAAGGAGACAGTGAAATGTTTGAGAGAGAACCAATGCAAAAGATAGTGGCGGAGCATCAGATGCATGCATACAAGCACAGCGGTTTCTGGAAACCGATGGATACCTTAAGGGACAGTAATGAGCTGAATAATATGTGGGATGAGGGGAAAGCGCCATGGAAAATTTGGTAACATGGAGAGGAAAATTCTCATAACCGGCGCAACAGGTTTTGTTGGTAAAACATTGATTCCTTATTTGTATAATAATGGAATTGAGGATATTGCATTGCTTGTAAGAAATGAGGATAAGGCGTACCGTCTATTTGGAGATATTAATCTTACAATTATTTCCTTGCAAAAAGAGAGCTGGAAAGATGAAGTAAAAAAGTTTAATGCGGAGGTTGTGATTCATCTGGCAGCTTTCTTCTCTACCAAATATGATTATGCAACAGCCGTAGAGTTAGTGAATAGTAATTTACTTTTTACGACGGAACTTTTAGTTGCCCTGCAAGATACTGATTGTAAATATTTTGTAAATACAGGAACGTTTACCGAATTCCTTTATGGCGACGGCAAATATTTTCCGGCAAATCTTTACTCTGCAACCAAAACGGCTGAAAGATCTATAATTCAATATTTTACAAATCTGTCGGGAATAAAATGGATTAACATTATTCTCTATTCTCCTTATGGCAGAAAGAATGATTACAAGAAAGTTATTGATTATATGGCAGATGCGATGAATGCTAAAGCACAGGTTGCATTTAGCAAAGGCGAGCAGATACTGGATTTTATTCATGTGGATGACATTGCAGATTTTTATTTGAATTTGTTAAAGAAGATTGATTTGCTCAATGAACCTTTTGAGGAGTTTCATCTTGGAACCGGTGAAGGTCACAGTATTAGGGAGGTTGCGCAAATTATGGAGGATGTTTTTGGCAAAAAAATTAATGCTAACTGGGGAGGACTTCCATACAGAAAGTTTGATATTATGCATGCTATAGCCCCGGTGAAGAAGAACATGGACGTTCTTGGGTGGATGGCAAAAATTGATATACGCAGGGGAATGGAAATTTTCAGGGCAGATATAATTCAGACTTAAAGCTGATTATCGGACTATAAATATTTAATTTATAAATCTTTACTTTATGGGAAAAGTAAATGATAAAACAGATTTTTTTAAGTACGTAGATTCATTTGCAAAAGATGACGGCGTTGGTTCCCTGCTTATAAAGGGAGAAATGTCATCTGTCATACCTGCCGTTACAATTGCCATCCCTACATATAAGAGGCCTGAATTTATCAATTGTGCAATTAATTCTGCTCTTGCTCAGGAAAATTTTGATAATTATGAAGTTATAGTTGTTGACAATGACCCTGAAAGAGGTACTGAAACGGAAAAAATTGTTTGCGCAATTGACAATCCCAAACTTAGGTATTACAAAAATGCCGGGAATCTGGGGATGTTTGGGAATATGAATAGATGCATAAAACTTGCGAGAACACAGTGGATTGCATATTTACATGATGATGATATTTTGTCTCCGGAATTCCTGAACAAAATTTTCGGAGTCTTAAGAAGGTTTGACAAAATCAGCATGTTATGTTCAAGACACAACATGGTGGTATATGATGGAAAATATTATCAGGATGCGCCAAAGGCGCTCTATCATAAATTTGAGGGTGGATTTTGCAAGATGAGGCTAAAGGATTTTTCTCACTATTACCCCGTTAGGAGTACAGGGTGTGTTTTCCAAAGAGAAAAAGCTATAAGCCTTGGGGGTTTTAATTCCGATTTTTATCCTACTTCCGATTATGTTTTTTCTGCTATCTATAGTTATAATTATAGATGTTATGATTATAACTGTTATTTGTACAACTATAGAATTGGGCTTAATGAGTCGGCTAATCCGGAAACGTATAAAAAAACATTTTTGAATGACTATTATCTACAATTGGCAATTGAGAAAAAATACGGGAGAGGATCAAGCTTCATTACTAAAACAGTTGAGGCTAATACATTAAGAAATCGTGTGCGACTTAACATATATGGCATAACAAGTCTTGATTTTGCAAACGAAATTATTACCGGAACTGTTAAGAAGATACATATTATTTATAATGATGCAGTTATGATATGTGGCAGAGGAAGGAAGATTTTGTGCTTTATAATTTCTAAATTATTATTGGGGGTAAAATGATGCTTGAAAATAGACCGAGTTTAAAAAAAATTCTTCATCATGTGATGATGAATGAATTAACCGCGCAGCCAAGATGGTTCACCCGAATGTTGATTAATCCTTTCTTTATAAAAAAAGGGAAAGGTTCAATAATTAAGGCCGGAGCGCGTCTTGATCTAATACCGTCAAAAAAATTTATTGTTGGAAATCACTGTGTCGTAGAAACCAGAACTACAATAAATAATCAAGTGGGAGATGTAGTAATAGAGGATGGCTCTATGATTACAACAGGAGTCACCATTGTGGGGCCGGTTCATATCGGGAAAAATGTTATAGTTGGTAATGGAACATTAATCTTTGGTATGCGGCACAATTATGAAAATCCGGACTTGCCCATTTCCGCTCAGGGTATAAGTACTAGTTTGACAACTGTATGTGATGATTCTTGGATAGGGGGTAATGTCGTTATTAATCAGGGTGTTACCATTGGAAAACATTCACTTGTCGGGACCGGTAGCGTAGTTACCAGGGATGTTCCTCCGTATTGCATTGTTGCCGGTGTCCCTGCTAGAATTATAAAGAAATATGATTTTCAAAAAAATGAATGGATTCTGGTTTAGTTTGTAAATTAGAGAATGGGAGAATTAACGGTTAAAACTTTTAACGGTGCAAAGTGGAGTCTTGCGGGAAACGTTACAACGGCGCTTGTTTCGTTTATTGTTGGTATTGTACTTGCCAGGATTCTTTCTGTTGAGCAGTATGGCTTCTTAGGAATGATTGCAATTTTTATTGCAATATCTAATGCATTCATTGACAGTGGATTTTCCAATGCACTTATTAGAAAAAAAGAGGTATCCGAGAAAGACTATAATACAATCTTTTATTTTAACATCGCAATAAGTTTTTTGTCTTTTATTCTGCTGTTTTTCCTGGCTGTTCCAATTGCACATTTCTATAATCAGCCATTATTGGTGCCCGTTACGAGAGTGTTTGCAATTACTCTAATTATTAATGCTTTAGGGTTGGTCCAAGTTGTCGTTTTTACAAGAAGGGTAGACTTTAAAACACAGGCATGGGTAAATATAATTTCAACATTATTCGGAGGCATAATTGCAATATTTCTTGCACTTAAGGGCTTTGGCGTTTGGAGTCTTGTTTGGCAGCAGATTATAAAGCAATCTATTAACACATTATTAATTTGGATTTTTTGCTCGTGGCGGCCGGTTTCACCTTTTTCTCATGATGCTTTTAGCAGAGAAAGTTTTAAAGATTTATTTGGATTTGGTTCAAAATTACTTGCATCAGGTCTTCTTGGAACCTTATTTGACAACGCGGCGTATATTATTATTGGAAAAGTCTATAGTCCAACCCAATTGGGATTATATACAAGAGGAGAGCAATTCCCCAATTTTCTTTCAACTAATTTTTCATATGCAGTGCAGCGGGCGACTTTTCCAACATTAAGCACAATGCAAGATGACAAATCGCGTCTTAAAGGTGCATTTGTCCGTGTTTTTCGCAGTGTGTTATTGGTTTCCGTATCGCTGTGTCTGTTCCTTGCAGCAATAGCTAAACCTCTTATAATTTCATTGTTAGGTGTGAAATGGGGAGGTTCTGTGATATATCTACAACTTTTATGTTTCATCGCCGTATTTTTCCCTTTACATGCTATTAACTTAAACGTCCTACAAGTCAAGGGCAGGAGTGATTGGATATTAGGCGCGGAATTCATCAAAAGAGGAATGTCAGTTATCCCGATAGTAATAGGTATTTTTGTGAGTATCAAGGCAATGCTTATTGCAATGATAGTTGTATCTATTTTGTCATTGTATGTAAATTGCTGGTGCGAGAATAAATTGTTAGGGTATTCTTTCTGGGAGGAAATGAGAGATTTTCTTCCCGTATTTGGGATCGCATTCCTGATAGCCTTAATTATTTTATGTGTGCAATTTCTACCTGTAAATTGTTATATACAGCTTGCAATACAGGTGACAGGCGGGTGTGCATTATTCCATTTTATTTACACTTGGATTAAGCAGCCGCAATATATTGAACTTAAAGAATTAGCTTTGTCATATTTGAAAAAAAATAATAATAATGAAAAATTTGAACAAGAGTAAGATTCTGGTTGCTAGTCCATTATTGCCGGATTTGAAGTTGTTTGAACAATCTTTAAAAAAGATTTGGGAGAGCAAGTGGCTAACCAATAACGGAGAATTTCATAAAAAATTTGAAGTTGAGTTATGTAAATATCTTGGTGTCAAATATCTTTCAATTTATACTAACGGAACTCTGCCAATTCTTGCGGCGTTGCAAACTTTAAAAATTACAGGTGAAGTTATTACTACACCATATAGTTTTGTTGCTACAACCCATGCGTTATGGTGGAATGGTATTAAACCGGTGTTTGTTGATATTGATCCTGTTACGGGAAATTTGGACCCCAATAAAATAGAGTCTGCCATTACACCTAAAACTACCGCAATTCTTCCGGTTCATGTGTACGGGAATCCTTGTGACACAAAGAAAATTAAGGCAATTGCGGACAAGTATGGGCTTAAAGTTATATACGATGCCGCTCATGCCTTTGGTGTAAAAGTTAATGGCAAATCTATTCTGAAAGAGGGCGATTTATCCACGCTTAGTTTTCATGCCACCAAGGTGTTCAGTACCTTTGAAGGAGGAGCGTTAATTGCTCATAATCAGGAAATAAAGCAAAGGATCGAATTCCTGAAAAACTTTGGTTTTGCGGATGAGGTTACCGTTGTAGGTCCCGGCATCAATGGAAAAATGGATGAGGCGAGGGCTGCCTATGGCTTGTTGAATTTAAAGCAAGTTGATGCCGCTATAGATAGGAGAAAAAAAGTTGCAAAAATATATCGTGATGAATTAAAAAATATTCACGGCATTAGGTATATGTATGATATGAAGGGAGTAAGACACAATTATGCTTATTTCCCGATTTTTGTTGATGAGAAAGAATTTGGTGTCTCAAGGGATGCTTTGTATGAGGGCATGAAGGTGTATAATGTCTTTGGAAGAAGATATTTCTATCCGCTAATAAGTACATTTTCCACTTATAGGGGGTTGTCATCAGCCTTACCTTCAAATTTGCCGGTCGCTACCAAGTTGGCTGATACTGTGATTTGTCTTCCAATGCATCATGATTTGTCAGATTCTGATGTTGAGCGCGTGATTGATTCTATTAAAAAATACTATAAAAAGTAAATGCCATGAAACTTGGAATAATGCAGCCTTACTTTTTTCCGTATTTGGGGTATTTTAGTTTGATAAAACATACTGATAGGTTTATACTTTTTGACCCTGTTCAGTTTATAAGGCATGGATGGATTGAGAGAAATAGAACTTTGAAGCCCGGCGAAGGATGGCAGTATATTCAAGTCCCGTTGGTGAAATTTGCGCGGGAAACCAATATTGCAGATGTAAGAATAAACAATGCCGAAAATTGGAAAAACAAGATTGTTGCACAACTTCAGCATTATAAGAAACTGGCGCCCTACTATAGAAATGTAATGGAATTGCTTAATAATGTGTTTTCTGATAATTATGATGACATTGTTTCTTTTGATAAGAAGTCATTGGAGGCAGTTTGCGAATTTCTTGGTTTTGAAAGAAATATGGAGGTCTATTCAAAGATGGATTTGGAGATTGAGCCGGTATATGCCCCTGATGAATGGGCGCTTAATATTTGCAAAGCAATACCCGGGGCTGATGAATATATTAATCCCCCCGGCGGACAATCCTTTTTTGACAAGAGCAAGTACGATAAGAATAATATTAAGTTGGAATTTCTTGAGATTAATTTGCATGAGTATAGCCAGAAAAGGCCTGTCTTTGAGTCCGGCTTATCTGTTATAGATGTTATGATGTTTAATTCTCCGGAGGAAATCAGTACAATGCTTGATGATTATAAAATATTGTAAATAACTTAATATGAAAAGGATAGCGATTATCGGAGCGCACACAAACGCAAGGGTTATATATTATATGATAAAAAAATATAATCTTTTTGAAGTGACATGTTTTGCAGTTGATAAAGAGTATTTACACGGCGAGAAAGAATATTTGGGACTTCCTTTAATTGCAATTGACGAGTTGCCAAAATACATTTCAAAAGAGACCGATTATGTGTTCATAGGTGTTCTTTGGAATAACTTAAATTCTGATAGAAGACACTTATATGAGAAGATGAAATGTCTTGGATATAAATTTGTTAATGTGATCTCTCCTACGGCGGTCATTCAAGAAGAAGTGAAACTCGGTGAAAATATATTGATATGCGATAATGCAGTAATAGAATGTAATACTTCTATCGGTGATGATACTTATATTCACGGAGGTGCTTTTGTGAGCGAATCTTGCAATATCGGCAGACACTGTTTTTTGGGAATTAAATCTTTGACTGCAGGTGCGGTAACTCTTGGTGATCAGTGCTTTGTGGGGGTGGGTGCTACCCTGTTTGATGAAGTTAAGATAGGAGAGAAGTGTGTGATTGGAGCAAGGACCATTATTAAGAGGAATCTTCCTTCATATAGTATGGTCAAAACTAAAACATCTGAGTTGCAGGTAATAGAGCAATTGGATGCGGATAGCATAACAGGTAAGATTGTTGCGGGAAAAAACATTAGGTAGGTTGTGTCTAAATTATATATATGCTAGTTATGGCTGCTGAGAATAACATACTTGTAAGTGTTTGTTGCGCAGTATATAATCAGGCGCAGTTTATTCGTCAAACTTTAGACGGGATTGTCTCTCAAAAAACTAATTTTAAGTTTGAGGTTCTTGTAAATGATGACTGTTCGACTGATGGAACGACTGATATCATCAAAGAGTATGAGGAAAAATATTCTGATTTAATCAAACCAATTTATCACAGTGAAAATCAATATTCAAAGGGAATATCTGTTAATTATGTTAATAATTTTAACCGCGTAAAGGGTAAATACATAGCACTTTGTGAGGGCGATGATTATTGGATTGATGAGGGCAAACTTCAAATGCAAGTTGATTTTCTGGAGAATAATCCAGATTACTCTTTGACTTACACGGATTACAAAACATATTTTCAAAAGAATGGCTCTTTCCGTCCTAATAATTTCTGGAGGGATAATTTTTTACATCCCACATTTAGGCTGCACCTTATTCATACAATGTATCTTGCTCCGTGTTCTTGGCTTTTTAAGACAGCGGATTTGCCTCAGATCCCATCAGATGCGGTGGATGGTACATACGGAATTATGCTCTTCTTTTTGGCATCTAAAAAAGTAAAATACATAGACAAGGTTACTTGTGTTTACAGGGTGCTGGGAGAGAGCGCGAGCCATACGCCTACTTTAAAGAAAAAATACGATTTTTTAAGAGGGCTTATAAAGACTCAGGATGAGTGTATGGTGCTGTATGGTGCTAATTTGGAGCTTGTTACGGAAGTGCATTATCATATGTATAATAGAGTTTTCAAATTGGCTGTTGCAAGAGGTGATTTCCAATTCATTAAGTTGATGAGAGAATTTTGGAGCAAAAATACGTGCAGGAATACAAGTGACAGGGTATATTATTTTTTAAGTCATTTCTCACATATTCTGCATCCGTTTTTTTATTGTGCATATAATATTAAAACCTCTGTTAAGCAGATGCTTGGCGTAAAGGATTAACATAAGTATACGCAGCTATGAGAATAATTTTTTGGATATTGGTATTTATAGTTTTTTACACTTATATAGGCTACGGTATTTTGGTGTGGCTGCTTGTCAAAATTAAGGAGCACGGTAAGTCTCATGATAGTTTATCTTCTCATAGCATGGATATTCCGGAGGTAACGATTTTAATTGCAGCGTATAATGAGGAGGCCGTGGCGGCGGATAAAATGGATAACTGCATGGCTTTGGATTATCCCGCCGATAAGCTAAATGTGTTGTGGGCAACTGACGGCTGTACGGATAATACGGTTCCTCTTTTAACAAAATATATAAATGACCACAAGTTGCAGAATGTTAAAATTCAGGCATTTGATGAGAGAAAAGGGAAGGGCGCCACTTTGCGCAGAGGTATTGAACATGTAAAAACGCCTATTGTCGTATTTACCGATGCAAATACTATGATTAACAAAAAGGCTATCAGGGAGATAGTTAAGAAGTTTGATAATCCAAAGGTTGGTTGTGTGTCAGGAGAAAAGAGAGTAGGCAATGCAGAAAAAGAAAATAGCATTGAACATAATCGGGTGAAGGATGCCGTTGAAACAGAGGGCATTTACTGGAAGTATGAGTCATTTTTAAAAGATCTTGACAGCCGTTTGTGCTCTGCCATGGGAGCAGACGGTGGATTGTTTGCACTAAGAAGAGAATTGTTTGAGACGCTGCCGGAAGGAGTGCTTTTGGATGACTTTATCATATCCATGCGGATATTGTTAAAAGGCTATTTGATAGCTTATTGCCCGGAGGCTTATGTCCATGAGGGAACCTCTGCAAGCATTGCGGAAGAGTCCAAGAGAAAAGTAAGAATTGCCGCAGGGGGAATACAATCTGTCGGGATGCTAAAACCGCTGCTAAATATTTTTAAATACGGAATATTGAGTTTTGAATATATTTCTCATAGGGTGCTGAGATGGACGATTACGCCTTTTGCACTACTGTTGCTATTGCCGCTGAATATCATTATTATTGCTGTAAATGGCTGGAATCCTTTGATTTATCCTATTGTTTTTGTTTTGCAGTTGTTGTTTTATGATTTGGCGTTATACGGAGCTATTCTTTCCAGGCAGGGGAAGAAAAGCAAAATACCGTACGTGTGCTATTACTTCATGTTTATGAATATCTGCGTGTTCAAAGGAATAGCATATTTGAGAAGGAAGAGTGGAGAAGGTACGTGGGAAAAAGCTAAGAGGGCATGATGACTGTAATACTGAATACGTGCGTGCTTTTCAGCGTATTAGAGAAGGATCTAGATAATATTTTTGTAACTTTACGGCATTAAATGTTTCTGCGAGTGTAGTGCGCTTAATGAATGCTTAAACTTATTCTTTTCTAAAATGTTAAAAAAAGTTTTAGTGACCGGAGGAGCCGGTTTTGTTGGTTCACATCTTTGTAAGAGGCTTGTGGAAGAGGAAAATTATGTTTTGTGTCTGGATAATTTCTTTACGGGTTCAAGAGACAATGTTGCGGAACTTTTGGATAATCCAAAGTTTAAGATTGTTACGCATGATGTTGTAAATCCTTTTCACACGGATGTTGATGAGATTTATAATCTTGCGTGTCCGGCGTCTCCTATTCATTACCAGTATGATCCCATAAAAACAACTAAGACTTCTGTTCTTGGCATTTTGAATATGCTTCAACTTGCGCAAGACAACCATGCCAAGATTATGCAGGCGTCTACAAGCGAGGTATATGGAGATCCTACGCAAAATCCGCAGAAAGAGACGTATTGGGGAAATGTAAATCCGATAGGAACCCGCAGTTGCTATGATGAGGGGAAAAGAGTTGCGGAGACTTTTTGCATGGATTATTTCATGCAGTACAAAATAAGGGTGAAGATTATCAGAATCTTCAATACTTATGGGCCCAATATGGACATGAATGACGGAAGAGTTATCTCCAATTTCATAGTGCAGGCCTTGAAGGATGAAGATATTACAATTTATGGTGACGGTTCTCAGACAAGGAGTTTTCAATATGTTGATAATCTGATAGAAGGGATGATAAGCGTTATGGCTACTCCCGACAGCTTTATCGGTCCTATCAATCTTGGCAATCCTAATGAATTCACAATCTTGCAGTTGGCGCAGAAGGTTATAGAGATGACAAATTCAAAGGCAAAGATTGTAATGAAGCCGCTTCCGCAGGATGATCCCAAGCAGAGAAAACCTGATATTACATTGGCTAAGAAGATAATAAACTATAATCCAAATATACTTTTAGAAGAGGGGCTAAAAAAAACAATTGCATATTTTGAGATGCTGTTGTCAAAAAAAGCGATAATTAAGCGGATATAGGTTAAATTTGCCAAAATTGGCTTGTTAAAGGTGTACGATAAAATGTTGCGTTATGAATATAAACCCGGCAGAATTTAAAATCTTGGTTGTAGATGATGTTGTTGCAAACGTCATCCTTCTTAAGGCCCTCCTTTCCAGGGAAGGTTATAAGATAGCAACTGCTACAAGCGGTGAGGACGCCCTTAATAAACTTCCCATTGAGAAGCCTGATGTTATTTTGCTGGATGTCATGATGCCCGGCATGAGCGGTTTTGAAGTTGCGGAGAAGATTGCAAAAATGTCTGATTTTGAGGATGTTCAGATAATTTTTCTGACAGCTCTGAATTCACCTGCAGATATTGTTAAGGGATTTAAGCTTGGTGCTAGTGATTTTGTGACAAAACCTTTTAACAGGGAGGAACTTATCATAAGATTGACTCACCAAATTTCTTTGGTTGCTGCAAAGAGAATTATTGAACAGCAAACCAATGAGTTAAAGAGCACAATCAGTGGCAGGGATAAGTTGTATTCAGTAATTGCCCATGATTTGAGGTCTCCTCTCGGCTCAATAAAGATGGTACTTAATATGCTGGTTACCACGTTGCTGCCCGAGAGCGTGGGTGAGGAGATGTTTCAGCTGATGAAAGAGGCAAATCATATTGCGGAGGATACGTTTAGCCTTTTGGACAATTTGTTAAAGTGGACAAAGAGTCAAACAGGCAAATTGAACATTGTTTATCAGGATATTGATATTGTTGATATTACGGATGACATTGTGGAGATCTTTAAGTTGAATGCCCAGTTAAAAGATATTCAAATCACATATAAGAATGATGTTCATATTACGGTTAGAACAGATGTCGACATTGTGAAGACCATAATGAGAAATTTGCTTAGCAACGCTATAAAGTATAGCAATAGCGGAGGCAGCATAAATGTTACAACAGAAGACAGTGACGGTTTTGCAATTGTTCATGTTGCGGACCACGGATTAGGTATAAGTAAAGATGGGCAGGAGAAATTGTTTAAGCAGGATGTGCATTTTACAACATTTGGAACCGCAAATGAGGAAGGTTCAGGGCTTGGGCTAATTTTGGTTAAGGATTTTGTAGATAAAATCGGCGGTAAGATTTGGTTTGAATCGGAAGAGGGCAAAGGCTCAACTTTCAGCTTCTCAATTCCTAAAGCAACTGGCACTCCGCTATAACTGCGTTGTGATCGCTCCACGGCCCATCGGGAGAAAAATAATTAATCCCCTTAAAATCAGCCGAGTGGAATATATAGTCTATGCGGAATAATTTCTGGAAGTGTCTGTAAGAATACGTATATCCCTGCCCGCATTCTCTGAATGTATCAATCAAAAGTCTGGAACACTTTACATAGGCGTAGGAGTTTGGCGTATCATTAAAGTCTCCCATCAGTAAAACGGGATACGGAGATTTTTTAATCATATTGCAGATAATATCAACTTGCTTTCCGCGCATACCGGAACTGAATTTCAGCTTGTCCGTAAGTTTTGTAAACATCTCTGTTCTACTGTATTTTTGATTTGTCCTTTCTGCGTACGCCACATCTGAACTTATGTTGCTCACTCCTGTGGATTCAAAATGCACGGCTATTACCCTTATAATCTTTGTGCTGTCAATTGCAATATCTGCGTAAATAAAACCGTAATTTGATTCCGGGAATTGCGCAAAGCAATATCTTTTAATTTGATACTTGCTAAAGATAGCCATATCAACCGGCTTGGTTCCTTTTCCATCAAAACAACTGTATGGCAGCGTATTTAAGTGTTTTTTTATACTATCTCTTCCAAAGTCCCATCCCTCCGCGTATTCCTCCAAACACAGTATATCAACCGGAGCAGATGCCTTAGCAGCAGGAGCATAATGGATTGCATCCGCCATAGGAATTCCCTTCCTGCCGCAGAAATAATCTGCCGCGCTCTTAACATTTTTAATCAGAGCGTCTCCCCCAAATCCTCCGACATTAAATGTTGCCACTTTAAGATTTACAGGAGTGATGTTTTTTATCACGACAGTTTTTTTTACGGTTGCCGCCTTTCCGGCTTTGCCAATTAACGGCCAATGATTTGCGGGATAATATATTGACGCAGTATAACTTAAGCTAAACATAACGGCGATAAACGGAACAATTGCTATCACCTTAAGTCTGATTACCCAATAAATGAAAAACAGAATATCTGCTGTAATGAGCACAACGAGAAATGGCCCCAGCATGGAGATGAAGGGGTGATTCTTTGGCACAAAATGTCCTGTTTTGGCAGATAAAACAGTTGCGGCCGCAATTAATACTGTGATTACAATAGAAACGCAGTAAAATAAGTAACTTATTGCTTTCTTGCCCATTTTTTTCTCAGACTATTGTCGGCAAATTTATTAAAAAACTATATACAATTGGAAAAAAGATTTAAATTTGCGGAGAAGTGAATTAACTGATTATAAGATGACAAATTTGTCGGAAAATAGGCATTCTGCGTTTGTGGATTCCGAAAACGTTTTTTTCTCTTTTCTTGCTGCCGCCTGCAGGAAAATAGAAAACAAGGTTAATGTTATTAACGAGTTTTCTAATGTGATTGCTACATCTCAAGATGCGGTGGAGAGGGTGACGTGTGCAAGGCAGCTAGAAGCTAAAACATCCGAGATAAAGTTGCTTGTTTCTGATTTAAAGTATATTATAAAGATTACAACCGGTATGGATGAGGGTGTTTCCGGACCTGTTGATGTGGATGAATTATTGCGTCAGACTGTTCAGGTTAAACAATCTTTTTTATGCGGAGGTAATGTTATACTGAAATACATGGGGGGGTATGGTAAGCCATTTGTAATCAATACAGTAGCCGCGCATTTGACAAAAATAGTCAATAATCTTCTGACAAACTCTATCAATCGTACAGATGAAGGGTCAATTAATGTCGGCTTTAAAATAAAAGGGTGTGATTCTCTCTATTTTTACGTAGAAGATACCGGCACAAGTATACCGAAAGATAAGTTAAAGAGCACATTTGAACATTTTGTTAGACTTGACAGCAATGCGACCGAGACCGGATTGGGACTTACCATTTGCAAGATTTTGGTTAAAGGCCTTGGTGGAGAGATTGGAGCGGAATCAGAATGGTGCAAGGGCTCTAAGTTCTGGTTTACAATACCTTATGTGGTGTCTGATAAAACAAGCGCCGCTATTATGGAACCAGAGCCGGATGTATCAGAGGCAAAAGAGGTAAAATCGGAAGAAAAGCCAAAAATTTTGATTGCAGAGGATGATTCTGCAAACTATTTTTTGTTTGAATCCATCCTTAAAAATAACTATTCTCTGGTCCGTGCCAAGAATGGGGCGGAGGCCTTGGGTGTGTTTAAGAAAGAGACTCCTGCACTTGTCATAATGGATGTTAAGATGCCTGTAATGGATGGTTTCCAGGCAACTGCAGAGATTAGAAAAATTGATAAAACAACTCCTATTGTGGCCGCCACAGCTTACGCGCTGCCGGAAGTCGAAGAGAGGTTATATGCTGCTGGAGTAAATGGTTATCTTGTTAAGCCACTTAGTCCCAGCGATTTAAAAAATAAAATTCACGAGATGCTAAACGGCTGCAAAGAGAATAATTAGATGGAAAATATGGATAATAAAGACTATAATACTCAGAGAGAGAAGTTGATAATGCCTGAATATGGAAGGCATGTTCAGGATATGATTAATTATGTTGTAAACATTCCGGACAAGAAAAAAAGAGATGAGCAGATTCAGGCTGTTGTAGCTGTGATGGGAACTTTAAATCCGCAGCTTAGAGACATTGTGGATTTCAGACATAAGCTTTGGGATCATGTTCAAATTATTTCTGATTTTAAGATTGACATTGACTCTCCGTATCCGATTCCTACAAGGGAAACGATTGCAACAGAGCCGAGTCAGATACCTTTGCAGAAGAAGCCTATAAGATCCGCATGCTATGGGCGTAACATTCAGAATATGATTGATTTAATCGCTTCCCGTCCCGATGATGATGTTAAGAAATATATGATAAAAGTGATTGCTTCCTATATGAAGCAACAGTATCTTATATGGAATAAAGACTCGGTTTCCGAGGAGACAATTTATGCAGACATTCATACGCTGTCGGGAGGAAAAATAACGGTACCGTCTGATATCCACATTGGTATGGGACAGGTTGATACTAATGCGCGCAATCCCAGAAGCGGGAATAATCAGAACAACAGCAATAGAAATACCGGCTCCCACAATAAAAAAGGAAAGCAGGGGGGTAAAAAGTGGAAGAAAAATAACCAGCAGTAAATGAGATTAAGTAAGAAAAAGAGAGAGCAAGAGGAGATAAAGCAGGAGCTTGCGGTGCCTCAAAAGAAAGACGGTATTTATCTTATATGCGGGCTAATCTCCTTGGCAGTAGCTGTTTATACGCTTATTGCTATAATTTCGTATATTTTCACGTGGGCGCAGGATCAGAGTACATTTTCAAATGATGATGTGTTTAATTCATTGATTGATGTGGAGAACGGAGGGGGAAGAATCGGACTTTATTGGGCAAATTTTTTGGTTTCTAAATTGTTTGGACTTGGGGCATTTATAATACCGTTTTTCTTCTTTGGAGTTGCGCTGTTCTGCCTTAAGATTAAGAAAGTCAAGGTTGTAAGATTGTTCTTTGTGACAATTTTCGGCTGCATCCTTATATCAGTCGTATTTTCATTTATTTTCTCTTTCACCGGAATTGACAGATGGTTTGGTACCGGAGCGGGAGGTTCTTATGGATATTATATTAACAATTGGCTTAAGTCAATGGTTGGAGTACCGGGAACATCAGTTATATTAATTATTGCTACAATTGGCTGGTTGATAACCATTAATAGAAGCTATATTAAACGCATCGGAGATAAAATTTCCGATGTGGGGACAAAGGTAGTGGATACGGCCAAGGCTCCTTTTGAGAGTAATCCCGACGGTTCGGAACAGTCTGAAGAAGAGAGCGGAGATGGCGGGGATGCTGATAATGAGGAAGATGCTGAGGAGGGAGAGGAGAATGAATTTGAAAGCGAAGAGGCGGAAACGGAAGATGCTGCTTCTACTGGAGTAAAGGCGAAAGGAGGAAGACCGGAGCCGGAAATCAGCCTTGTGGATAATACCGTTAAGCCCGCGGTTTCTTTTGCGGCGGCTTCCGCAAATGAAATAATTGAAAAACAGAGTATTCCGGAGCCTGATATTAATGAGTCGGATAATGTTGAGATGGAGGTTACAGGCGGCAATGGTGCCGGGCTTACAGGACACTACTCAGAAGAAGAGCTTAAAACTTTGTTTGACCCGCGGCTGGAACTTCCTAGATATAAGGCTCCTTCACTTGATTTGCTGGAGAGTTATAGAGACAAGTGGTATGAGGTTTCCAAGGATGAATTGGAGAGAAATAAGAGGCAGATTGTGAATACTCTATCCAATTATAAGATTGGAATTACAAAAATTTCTGTGCGCATAGGGCCGACAGTTACTCTTTATGAGATAGTTCCGGCACCTGGTGTGAGGGTATCTCAAATTAAGAAACTGGAGGAAGATATTCAGCTTTCCCTTGCTGCGCACGGAGTAAGAGTTGTTACTTTGCCAGGCACTAATGCCGTTGGAATAGAGGTGGCAAATGAGAAACCAAGCATTGTCTCCATGCTTTCCTGTTTGGAGTTTTTGCTGGCTCAAAGAAAGATTGAAGAGACAAAAGAGGCAAGATATGAATTACCTGTCGCGATAGGTAAAACTATTAAAAATGAGGTGTATACGTTTGACCTTACCAAGATGCCTCACCTTCTTATTGCAGGTGCAACGGGTCAGGGGAAATCTGTCGGACTAAATGCTCTGATTGCCTCAATTTTGTATACAAAGCATCCCTCAGAAGTTAAGTTTGTGCTTGTGGATCCAAAGAGAGTAGAGCTTTCTCTCTATTCAAAACTAGAGAAGTTTTTCCTGGCCAAACTTCCGGATTCTGATGACGCTGTTATAACAGACACAAAGAAAGTTGTTTATACGTTACGCTCTTTATGCTCAGAGATGGACAGCCGTTATGAACTTTTGCAAAAAGCCGGAGTCAGAAATATAAAAGAGTATAATGAAAAGTTCTTGCAGAGGAGGCTTAATCCTTTAAAGGGACACAGATATCTTCCTTATATAGTGGTTGTTATAGATGAGTACGGAGATCTGCTGCTGACTGCAGGCAAGGATATAGAGATTCCTCTTACCAGACTTGCTCAACTTGCGCGTGCTACCGGAATTCATTTGGTCATTGCAACTCAAAGGCCTACAACAACTATAATCACCGGCAATATAAAGGCAAACTTTCCTGCCCGCATTGCTTTTATGGTTCGCTCGTCAATTGATTCCAGGACCATATTGGATGAAACAGGTGCCAATCAGCTGATTGGACGCGGTGATATGTTGTTTGCCACAGGCAGTGACGTAGTCAGAATTCAGTGTGCCCTTATAGATACAAAAGAGGTTGAGAAAGTTGTGAACTTTATTTCCGGTCAGGTAGGATACGCAAGTGCCCTGTATTTGCCTGAAGTTAGGGAAGATGATGATGACAACGGACAGGTATCGGTTCAGGTAGGCGAGACGGATTTGAGAAAGAGAGATGAACTTTTTGATGACACTGCAAGATTGATGGTGATAAGCGGGCAGGCCTCCGCCTCTCTGATTCAGAGAAAAATGAATCTTGGATACAACAGAGCCTCAAAACTAATAGACCAGTTGGAAAAGGCGGGTATTGTTGGTCCTTCAGACGGCAGCAAGCCCAGACAAGTTTTGGTACCGGATTTGATATCATTGGATGATAAACTGGAAGAGATAAAAAAAGAGTACAGTTAATGACACTCTTTATTTAAAAATGAGGGATATTGTTAAAACATTCATATTTGCAGCGCTCACAATAGGCGCTGCAATTGTCTATTCTCCTGTTGTTTGTGCAAAGGATAAAAGCGGCTCTAAGATTGCTGCGGATGCTGCGGCATTTGTTAGAAGTTCTAGGAAAATTGAGTTTACAATAGAGGGCAAGCTTGGCAAAAACAGTTACTCTCACAATGGCTGGCTTATAGCAAATGACAAGAAATGTTATTTGGATATCAACGGTTTTGCAAAGTATGACTATGAGGGTTCCATTTTGACAATGTACAATGTCAAATCCGGAGAATACTATATTCAAAAGTTTAATTCCAATGATGAGGACCCTGCGTCAAATCCATTTGCAATTTTTATTAATAAGCATTCCGGTATGTTTTCCGGTCCTGTGCAGGCAAAAACTTCTGACGGAGAACTTGCCGTAATGGTGAGGATGTCCCTGCCGGGGAATAGATTCTGCAAGTACATAAACATTTATGTGACAGGCAGTGGCAGTAATACGGTCTTAAAAGAGATTGTCATCTTCTCAAAAAAGGGGGAGAAGGTTATAACTACTGTTACCAATTATTCGGCTCCCGACAGTTACCTTCTGAGAAGCGTCTCCGTCACTCCGCGCAAGGGCTCCAAAATAATAGATTTGCGCTAAATTATCTCTGCTGCCCTAAATATCTCCGCTATAGATGCATAGGAGTTCTCCAGGCATTCTTTGATTTTGCTTTTCTTAATCCATTTGCACTCAGTTATCTCCTCTCCCGTTTGAGGAACCGGCACCGATGAACCACTGTAAGTCATTGCATACCAACTGGTATGTTTGATAATGAATTTTTTCTCCAAGTGATATGTGTGATGAGTAATGCACAAAAGATTGCCGCGCTTCGCCTTGATTCCGGTCTCTTCCTCAACCTCTCTTGTCGCCGTTTTCTTAATATCTTCTCCTTTTTCCTGCCACCCTTTTGGAAGGTCCCATACGCCGCGTCTGAATATCATCAGGTACTCTCCTTTCTTGTTGGTTACAAGACCTCCTGCGGCGTTTACATGGGTCATTTTTGAGAAAACTTTGTCATATGTTTTCTCTTCCATTTTAGGCTCTGTCGGGATAATAAAATGATTGAATTTTTCACTTTTGTCCATGAGCTTGGGAATTGTAGAAAGATTGTAATTGTCTGCGGGATGGAACAATACAGCGTTTATGTCATTTGTCGCCTTTTCTCCTAGGGTGCAAATTGTTAAAATTCTATTATTGAAGAAGATATTGTACATGAGCTTTAAGCCATTAAACTCTTTTTGTTATATTTGTGCAAAGATAATTGTAATTAGAATAATATGGAAAACGTAGAAAAGACCATAGCTAAGCAGCTGCTTGGAATTAAGGCCGTGAAATTGGATGTTGAGCACCCTTTTACGTGGGCGTCGGGATGGAAATCACCTATATACTGCGATAATAGAAAAATGCTTTCATATCCAACTGAAAGAAAGGTTATTTGTAATGCATTTGTAAACGTTATAAAAGATAATTTCAAAGATGTTGATGTTATAGCGGGCGTTGCTACCGGGGCTATAGCGTATGGAATGATGGTGGCTGAGGCTCTGGATAAACCGTTTATCTACGTGCGTCCAAAACCAAAAGACCATGGAACAAAATCTCAGATTGAAGGAGAAATTGCAAAGAATCAGAGAGTTGTTGTTGTTGAAGATTTAATTTCTACAGGTCAGAGCAGCCTTTCCGCCACTACCGCTCTTCATCAGGCGGGTGCCATTGTTCTTGGCATGATTGCAATTTTTTCATATAATTTTGATACTGCGCGCCGCTCCTTTGAATATGCGGATGTTGAGCTTCATACGCTTTGCCAGTACGACTCATTGTTGGAAGAGGCTGTAGTTGAGAAGTATATAAAGAAATCGGATTTGGAAGTTCTTAAGCAGTGGAGAATCAGTCCTTCTACATGGGGAACTCAGAAGTAATTTTTTATCCCGATAAATTTATGGAAAAAATTGAAGGTAAGGAGGTTGTGCTTCCTATTGCAGCGGATAAACTGTTTTCTATTTTCTCTGATTTGAGAGGTATTGCCTCTAAGTTACCCTCTGAATATCAAGATAAAGTTACGGCAACTCAGGATACAATTGAGGGGAATTATAAAGGAATGAAACTGGGACTGATAGTTGTTAAAAGGGTTGCAAATCAGCTTGTTTCCCTTAAACCATCCGGGTCTTTCCCTTTTGATTTCACTCTTAACTTTCTAATGAATCAAGAGGAGCAGAACAAGACAAAGTTCAAGATAGAGGTAGATGCTGAGATGAACTTTATCATTAAATCTATGTTTGGCGGTAAGGTTAAAGAGATGGTTGATAAAATAACTGACACAATTTCTCAATTTTCGCCCAAAGATTAGTTTTTTTTAAACCTATTATTCTTTTTTTTTCTCCTTTTTGGCTACTATTGTTAATTAATAATGGGAAAGTCGCTATTATTGTGGTTAAAAACAGAATAGATATGGCTGACAAGGGTATTTCTCAATTTTTTATGGCAAAAGTGGCCAATATGCCGGGAATTGAGTTCATGGAGGGTGATTTTGCAATTTGCAGTTCTATAGATGAAATCCCGTTACCAAAAGATCCGGGCAGAATAGATGCGGCAATAGTTGGCTTGTGCCTCTGCGGCAATATCAAGTTATGCATAAATCTGGATGACTATGTAATATCCAAAAATCAGATAGTTTTGATTATGCCGGATCAAATTATTCGGCTCGGGAAAAAGAGCAGGGATTATAAAGGTATTTATATTTTGGCATCCAAAAATTTTATTGATGAGATGCTTCCGTATTTTAATCAGCTCTCAATTTTTCTTTATGTTAAAGAACATCCGGTTACAGATTTGAGCAATGAGGAGGTAAACATTTTTAAAGAGTATCACTCTTTTTTGTGGAAGAAAGTGCAGATGAAAGATAATGCATACAGAAAAGAAATATCTAGAAATCTGTTGCTTGCGCTATTATATGAGGCTTATGGAATGTTCTCAAAGCATCGTCTTCCGGAGTCCCGCAAGACCAGACAAGAGGAATTGTTTGCAGACTTTATAAAATTGGTGCGGTTGAATTTTAGAAGAGAGCATTTTGTCTCTTTCTATGCAGATAAACTTTGCATAACATCCAAGTATCTTTCATTGCTTGTCAAGAGCGTAAGCGGGCGTTCTGCCAGCGTTTGGATAGACGAATATGTGATTTTGGAGGCTAAGGCTTTGCTAACTTCATCTAAATTGACAATAAAGCAAATATCTGATACTTTAGGATTTGTAAGTCAATCTTTCTTTGGCAAATTTTTCCGCAGGCATACAGGGGCTTCACCAAGAAAATTCAGGGGCGGAGCCTGCTAAAGGAATGAAGTGCGGTGATAAAATATTATCTGAAGATTTTGTTTCTCTAATGAAAGAGTCTCTTGGTGAGAGAGATGCATCGCTCCTTTTTTCTTCTCTGGAGGAAGGAGAGGATGTAGTGAGTGTAAGGTTAAATCCTTTTAAATCTCTTCTTTCTCCCGACGGTTTTTTGAATGAATGCGCTTCTAAAATTTTTGGAGCCAATTTGGACTGCCATGTAAAGTGGTGCCAGTCAGGATTTTATTTAAAGAAAAGAGTTTCCTTTACAACTGACCCGTACTTCCATTGCGGAGCATACTATGTACAGGATGCAAGCAGCATGTTCCCGGAAATTATTAAAGGATTTATCTCCGTGTATAAAGACAATACTTCAAAAAATGCGACTTCGGATTTATCTGCAAACGTATCTGCAAATGAGAAGTTATCCGGTATTAAGCTTCTGGACCTATGTGCCGCCCCAGGAGGCAAATCAACTCATTTAGCCTCTATGTTAGATGATTCTTCACTTCTTGTATCTAATGAGGCCATTAAGAAAAGAGTGCTTCCTCTGATGGATAATGTCGCAAAATGGGGATGCTCTAACGTATTGGTTACCAATAACTATCCATGTGCTTTTGGAAAACTGCAGGGATATTTTGATGTAATTCTGGCGGATGTGCCGTGTTCCGGAGAGGGGATGTTTAGGAAGAGCATGGAGGCTATTGACGGATGGAGTCTTAAGGCCGTAAGTGATTGTGCGGAAAAACAGCGCCAGATTGTTTCTGATGCTTGGCCTGCGTTAAAAGAGGGTGGTATTTTCATCTACTCAACATGCACCTATAATCATTATGAAGATTCCGATAATGTGAATTTTATATGCAATAGCCTTGGAGCGGAACTGCTTGATATTCGCAAATTTGTTCCGGGTGCAGTGAGGGGAGACGGGCAGTTTTACGCAGTATTAAGAAAATTCGGAGTAAGTTCCCAATCTGTTGTCTCTGTTAAAACGGGGACAAAAAGGTATAATGATAAGAAGAGTAAAAAAGGGGGGAAACAAACTGTCGGGAGAATAATAAGTGCGTGTAATTATCTTGGAGACAGGTATTTATATGTACAAAAAGAGAACGGCTTTATAAAGGCTTATCCCAAAAATCTGGCGGATGATATTTTATGTCTTGAGGGAAAATTGAATGTTGCGGCAAGCGGAATTGTTGTTGCAACGGCTAAGGGGAAGGATTTGATTCCGTATTCCGATTTGGCGTTGTGTAATGATTTTGAGAATGCCAAATATTCCGGCGGAGCTAAAACAGGTGAGCGGCTTTTCCCTGTAAAAGAGGTGTCAAAAGAAGAGGCCCTTCAGTTTCTCACCAAAAGGCCCTTGTTTTTACCTCAAATGCCACCGGGTTATATATTTTTGACTTACAATGGATTAGGTCTTGGATTTGTTAAGAATCTCGGTAACCGCACCAATAATCTTTTGCTTTCCGGCCGTGCAATTCACAATACAAATCTTGTGGATTTATAGTTTGTTTTCCGGTATATTTTAGTTCATGTAATCCCAAGGAGGAAGCATTATGTGCTTCTGGCCAAGGCATCCTGTTGCTTTGTCGTCCAGATATTTCCTGTTTATTACAAAGCGGAACATGTACTCGTTAAACCAATGGTCCGTGAATGTCAGATAACCCTTGTTGCCTGCATCTGTGCCCCAGCTGTTCTCAAATTCCCACTTTGTTGGAACGTCGTTATTGTCTGTATCACAGGCGACTATAAGCATTGCATGAGATGAGCCGCTCTGACGGGTAACAATTCTTGCTTTCTTATCCATAGTGAGATTTATTCCAAGCAATGACGAGTAGTCATAAATTCCGGTGTCCAAAAGTCCGCTTTTAGTATTTGACTGTTTTCCAACGTCACATGAAGCAACAACAGATTCATTTGCTTTTATAGAGGCAAGAACAGCCTTTTTTATATCTCCATTTGGAAGGTTTAGATATGTCCAGTTAACGCCATCCATTGTATTGCGCGCTCCGTCTATCTCATACATTTTGTAATAATCTCTTGTGGGGTCATTCATTATCATTACATAATTGTCTGTATTGTAGTCCGTTCCGGCTATACCGTTAAAGAAATCATTAGGGTTGCTTTTAATAGTCTGGATTTTTTTATCCTTGTCCTGGAATCTCCATGTGAATTCTGTCGGAGGGGTTCCAAGGCAAACTGTAAGTACTCTGTAAACGTCTTTAAGAACGCTCATTTTTTCTCTCTCCATGTCTGCAGTTTTCCCCCTGTTTGCCGCAATTGCCCTAATGTCATATCCTCCCTTGCGCAATCTCTCATTAAGAATACTCATCATCTGGGATGTATTGTTAGAGTGCTCCGTCTCAGGCATAACAGCTGCAGGCACAACGCCGTACTTCTTTGCAAGATTATAGAAAGAACTCCATACTCCGCCGTCGCTTACCGGCGATGAGAAGTAGTATGTAACTTCTCTGTCATCCATCGGCGCTTTTACCGTTTTGATAATATTTTCCAGAAACAGGTTGGACTTCTCCAGTATGTCCCAGAAATAATTGTAATTATGAGAGAAATCAAATTCATCCAAATTGTATTTCTTCATGACAGCGGGCCTTAAGTCATTCATGGATGAAAACATCCAGCAGCGGCCGGAGCTTTGCTGGTCCGTAATTCCTTTTACATCAACTTTATATTTAAAAAAATTGTCCGTAGCTCCGTTAACCTTGTAGCTAAGCGCAAGGCTCTTAATGTTTTTGTTGGAGGTTAGAATATTTTGAATAGCAGCAGTATAGCTATCATTTTTTATGCTGCCGTGCAGCTCTTCAATCTCTTTGCTCCCGATAGTTTGTGCAAGCGCGCTCCCGCATATTAGTGCGGCGCATGTAAGTAGTGCTATTTTTTTCATATTTATTTGTGTAAAAAATTATTTTAAAACATCATGTAATCCCAGACGGGCAAAAGTTCCGGCTTTTGTCCAAGCGCGGCTTGGGCCTTAGCTCTGAGATACTTTTTATTTATTACCATTCTAAAAGTGTATGTTTCAAACCATTTATTGCTCATTACATGAAAGCCGTTCCTTCCGCGGTTCAACCCAAAGCTGTCTTCTGCCAGCCACTTTGTCGGATTATCATTTTTGTCTGTATCACAACCCATTAGCAGTATGGCGTGAGTGGAACTTATTTGCTTTGTGAGTATCATGGATTTGCGGTCCATATCCAAATTTACACCAAAGAGCGTATTGTAATCAAAGACTCCGGTATCCAAGAGGCCCGCACCGCTTTTTTTATCCGCTTCCGCACCTGAATCTATAGTGAGATATATACTTTCATTATTTTTTATAGAGGCCAGTGCAGCCGGCTCAATTTCTGAATAGGGCAGGTTAAGGTATGTCCAGTTGAAGCCCTCTATTACGCTCTTGTAATTTTTTATTTCATAAAGTTTGTAGTATTCTTTTCCGGGGTCATTCGTTATCATAATGTAATTTTCCGGTCCATAGCCGTTTATGGCTACGCTGGCGTAAAATTCTTTTGGTGTGGTACTTACAGTTTTTGTATTGCCGTTATTGTCTGTGTATCTCCATGTGAACTCTTTTGGAGGGACGCCAATGGTCAACGCAAGTATTTTGTAGACATCTTTAAGCACTGATATCTTCTCTGCTTCCATTTCATTTAGAATCTCTTCAGACAGTTTGTTATTTGACTTTTTAACTGTGCTGTTTTTTGATGCAATTTCCCTGATTGCCCATCCTCCCTTGCGCAATCTTTTTTTTAAAATTTGAAGCAGCTGCTCATCATTTTCGGATGCTCCGGTTTCCGGCATAACTTCCATTGGCACAACACCGTATTTGATTGTCTCCGCATAGAAAATACTCCATACTCCGCCGTCTGTAATAGGGCGGTTAAAATATTTTGAGACCTCTCTGTCATCCATCGGTTTATTGGATGTTGCAATAATTTCTTCCAGGAATAAATTGCTTTTTTCCAGCAAATCATAGAAAAAATTATAGGTGTGAGAGAAATCAAAATCTTTCAGATTATATTTTTTCATCACTCCGGTGCGGAGAGAATTCATGCAGGCAAACATCCAGCAACGACCGGATTTTTTTTGGTCATTTATGCTTCCTATGTCTGCCTTGTATTTAAAATAATTGTCATAACTCTTTAATTTGCCGCTGTTTTCTGCAAGGCTTTCAAAATCTCCGCTTGATTGCAGCACGCTTTGCAATGTAGCCGGTGTGGTGCTGCCGGCATAACTTTGCTCCAGCTCCCGCATTTCTTTACTCCCGATAGATTGCGCATTAGCTGCTGAGTACGTAAGTGTTACACTAAGGGCTATGATGATTATATGTTTAATGTTTATTTTCATTATTCAATTTTTTAATCTGTTTTATAGCAGATTTTGTATTTGTTTTTTTATTGCCGCTACTTCTGAAGATTCTATGTTGCGTTCCTGTATCGGCCCTGTAATTTTTTGATGCATTGTGATTTGTGCTGGAGCTTTGCTTAAAAGGTAAATATCGCTGCCCAGTATCAAAGCATCGTCAATATCGTGGGTTACAAATATTACCGTGCGTTTATCCTGTTGCCACAGTTGTGAAAACCATTTGAGCATTCCGTGCTTTAGATTGATGTCCAGTCCGTTAAGCGGTTCATCCATCAGGATGATGTCGGAGGTTGCGGCAAATGCGCGCGCTATGGAAACCCTTTGTTTCATGCCCCCGCTGAGCTGTGACGGATAATAATTTGCAAACTCTTCAAGTTCAACCCTTTTAATCAATTTATCGGCCTCTTTTTTTCTTTGCCGGGCAGACACTTTTTCTCCGTTATTTACACTGTCAAGTACAAATTCAATATTTTCTCTTACGCTTTTCCACGGGAGCAATCTGGGCTCTTGAAAAATATAGGAGAACTTTTTATTTGCAAAGCCTTCCAGTGTGCCGCTGTCGGGAGCAATAATGCCGCAGATAATATTTAAAAGAGTTGTTTTTCCGCATCCTGAAGGACCTAATATACAAGATATTGTGCCTTCCGTAATATCCATGCAGAAGTTATCATATATCTGTTTTCCGTTAAAGCTCTTGCAAATATTTTTAAGATTAAGACTCATGTTTGTTTAATTATTGAATGTGCGGATTTTATTTCCAGGTAACAATTCTTCTCTCCTCCCACCTGATAATAGCTTCAAATCCCGAACTTAACAGTACGGCTATCAATGTCCATGCAATTAGTATGTCTACATTTAAAAATGTTTGGGCGCTCTGCATTACCGTTCCTATTCCGTATGTCGGCTGGGCCAGTACTTCTCCAACTATAATTGCTCTCCATCCTATTCCCGTAGCACTGGATATTCCGCTGATAATGAATGGAATGATTGATGGAATGTAAACTTCTGTCACAATTTTTTTACCGCTTGCGCCATAGAATTTTGCCATCTCAACCAAACTTGCATCCATGCTATTAAAACCGTCTGTGACATTAATATATATTAAAGGAAACATGGTTAAAAACGCAATAAATACAGGGACTGTATTTGGTGTGAACCATATTAGAGCCAGAAGTATTATTGCCACAACCGGGGTTGCCCTAAATGTTACAACTATCGGTTTCATCCATGCCGCAAGAGAGTCATGCATTCCTGCAAGAATACCAAGTCCCACTCCTAAAATTGCCGCAATAACAAAGCCTATTAAACCGCGTAATATGGTGGCTCCTATTATTTTAAGAAATTCTGCAGTACAGATGACCTTTACCGTGGAAATCAGTGTGTCCTCCGGGCTGGGAAGTATGAAGCCGGATTTAAAATATAGTGACAGAACCTTCCATATCGCAAGCATTACAAGCACGGAGATAAAGCCGGTCAAAGTATTTTTCTTGGAAGAATTTCTCATCACTTAATTATTTACCGAAAAAATTTTTATCCGGAATTTTACCACCAGTAATATCCCGGTTCATGTTGTAAAATACTTTCAAATAGTCGTTTACATCTTTACGGACCTCTGATGCCCTTACAACTTTCAGGTTGCACCTTGGTATTGCAGTTCTGGCAACCGCGCTGTCTGCAAGTATGCCGTATTTTGCAGCAAGAAAGGCGGCGCTGTCGGGATTGCTATTTACCCAATTAGTTGAATTTGAGTACATTTTTAATACTTTTTCCGTGAGCTCCGGATGCTTTTTCATAAACTTTACGCTCCCTACAAAAGCAGTCTCTGCAATTGGAGTTCCGCATGCTTTCTTCCACTCTGCATTAAGGTCCATTAAGGCATGTAAAGATTTATTTTTTGATAATACCATACTTACAAACGGCTCTGTAAGTACCCCTATATCAACACGTCCTGCAGCCATAGCGTTTGTAAGGGCTGTGTGCGTAGGAAAGCTGTAATCCAATATTACATCTTTATCCGGATCCAGTCCGTTGATTTTAAGCAGATATTTAAATAGAACATCGGGAGTCATACCCTTGGCCATCAAGTGTATTCTGCGCCCTTTAAGATTGCTCCAGTTTTTTATGGCGGTATCTTTGCCGCACAAATAAAAAGTTCCCCATATTGGTACGGCTATAAGCCTGTAATCCAGTCCTTTATTGTATAAGACGGCAGCTGTTGTCATTGGCAGAATTGCAAAATCTGCAGTGCCGTCCAGCATCATTTTGCGTACCTGTAGGGGCTCGTTCAAGATGTCTATTTTTACCCCATTTTGCACTATATCTTTTGAGCTTAATCCATCGTGATCTTTAATACTGTCAATCATTTTTATCATGCCAAGAGCGGAAGGTCCTTTAAGTGTGGCAATTGTGCAGGCCGAACTCTCCCTGTTCCCGGAAGATTTCCCGCTGCAGCCAACAAGAAACGGGAGGCATGCAATAAATATTAAAGTATATAAGTGTTTTTTCATAATCCCGACAGATTCAGATGTGTAAAATTATAAATTTTAAATGACTTGCTTTGTATAATGCCAAAACATTAATAAATTTGCAGAAAATTTACAGACCGTTTTGTACTAAGGTTACGGATAGTCCTGACCAAGGCCGGCGGAAATCAAATAATCTAACCCGGAGGAAATTCTGATGGAGAAGAGAATAGGCACAGTAATAATACAAGTAGAAAGAAAGGATAACGTTCAGAAAATGAATGATATTATCTCTTTGCACTCTGACATTATAATCGGTCGTCAGGGACTGCCTCGCAGCAATAATTTTAATATTATCTCTTTGATTTTGGAAGGTACGACGGATCAGATTGGTTCTCTAACCGGTCAGCTTGGACGTCTGGATGGAATTCAGGTTAAATCGGCCCTTTTAAAAAACAAAGATGATGAGTAATAAAATTTTTATTTTGACTGCAGCACTTGCAGTCATTTCTTATAGTGCGGCGTCAGGTGCGCCGGGACACATTAGTAAAGAGAAGGATACAACTGCAGCTGTTAAGACGGAAAATCTTGGTTCTGTGACTGTTAGCAGTATGCGCTTGAACAGAAAACTTATGGAGGTGCCGGCCTCTATGAGTATTGCCGGAGCTTTTGATTATAAGAAGAACTCCTCTTTTTCTGTTGCAAATATTTTGAATTCGGAGCCTGGAATTTCAATTGGCGGTGACGGTATTTGGTCTACAAATGTTGTGGTTCGCGGACTTGGTGAGAGCCGTTTGGTTACTTTAATTGACGGCGACAGGGTGGAAACGGCAAGTGATTTAACTGCGTCCTTAAGCATGGTAGACATTAACAATATTGATAGAGTGGAAGTTATAAAAGGCGCTCAATCATCTCTTTATGGCAGCGGTGCTCTCGGCGGAATTGTAAATGTAATTACAAAGGACGGACGGTTTACACCCCGCTTTCATGTAGGGGGCGGAGTTACTCCGTCATTCTCAACGGTTAACAAGTACTTCTCAAATAATGTATTTTTGAATTTTGGCGACAAGAAATGGTATTTGAGAGTCAGTGACAGTTACGGCAGAGCGCATGATATTCACACGCCTGAAGGGAAAATTAATAACAGCGGATTTAAGACGAATGATTTTTCAGTCAGAGCTGCATTTAAACCATTTGCAAATCAAATATTTAAAGTTCAATATCAGCGCAACTGGTCAAAAGATGTCGGCATACCCGGCGGTGCGGCATTCCCCGGACCTGCTACCGCTTCATACAAGAAAATCGGCAGGGCTTTGTTTGATGCAAGTTATGAAATAACAAACATCACAGGTGTGTTTACCTCTTTGAAATTCAGGTACTATAATCAGTATATCATTCGCAACGTTGAGATGACTCCAAATACTACAACTACTGTTAAGATGGCAAACGGTATGACGCAGGCAACGACCCCCAATCTCCTGACTCCTCATGCAACTCATAAAACTAATGGCGGAGAAATTCAGGGAACATGGAAATTGTCAGATAATCAGACTTTTGTCGGAGGAGCGGATTTGTGGAGAAGGGATATTAATAGTAGCAGAGTGAAGTACATTACGGTAAATGTTATTAAGCCAAACGGAGATACACTTAAGACAAATCACGTTGAGAGGGGAGAAACTCCGCTTCCTGACGCCTCATTTACCAGCGCAGGTGTTTTTGCTCAAGATGAACTTCATTTGCTTGGCAACAAATTAACCTTAACTGCAGGAGCAAGGGCAGATCGGGTATGGATAAAGAATGAAAAGTGCTTTGACGTAGATTATATAGTTCTCAATGGAGTGAGAGATGACGCCCCTGCTACTCAAAGAGTTACATTTGACAAGAGCAACACGCACAATACGTCCTGGAGCGCAAACATGGGAGCCATTTATAAATTGACCGATAATGTTGACGCTGTGTTTAATGCCGCCCGTTCATTTAGAGTTGCATCATTGGACGAGCGTTATAAATATATCGACCTTGGAAATTACGTTAGGCTGGGCAATCCTAATTTGAAATCTGAAAACGGATACTCTTTTGACCTTGGTCTAAGAGTTTGGGGCTCAAAGATAAACGTCCAGGCTTCCGTGTTTGTAAACAGAATCAATAATCTTATTGTAGAGAAAAACGGGGAGTTTATTTATACTCTTGCAACCTCCGGTGTAAAGGATACATTGCCTGCACTTGTTAACGCTAATGTAGATAGGGCGCTGTTGTACGGCTTTGATTTTAAGGCAGATTATAATGTAATTGATAATCTTGTCTTATCTGCCGCCGTATCTTATGTAAGAGGAAAAGACACAAAGGCAAAAACCAGTCTTCCGCAGATACCTCCTTTTAATGCAAGGATTGGTGCACGCTATTCATTTACCAAAATTTGTTCTGCAGAACTGGATTGGACTCTTGCTGCAAAACAGGGCAAAGTTGCTGAAGGAGAGACTGAAACCGCCGGATACGGTAAATTGGATTTTGCCGTTAACTCTGTTAATTTTAGGATAATTCACGGTTTATGGTTGCAGGTTTTTGCAGGTATTGATAATATTACGGACAATACTTACACTAATCATTTATCTACTAATAGAGGAAGCATAAGCATAGAACCCGGCAGGAATTTCTTTGCCAGAGCATGTTTTACGTTCTAGGTTTTTATATAATGTGTATAGATGGAAAGAGGGTGGCTAAAAGTTTTAGCCACCCTCATCCCTTTTATCCAAGTCTGCTATGTGCCATATGATTTTTTTCTAAAGCAGGGTTAAACAATTTATCAAGCCAAAACAACATGAGGACTGAAAATCTAACCATATAGCCTATATAGAACGTGGAGAATAAGGTTACAAAAAACACAAAACAAAAAACACAAAACAAAAAACTGCGCCAACCTGTTCTATCGCACTCCGTCAGCATTTATTTATCAAATGTAACAACTTTGGTACTTTTTTTATACATTTGAATTATTAATTGTTTTAATTAATACTATTGATATTTTTTATCATAGTATTATTGCCTGTTTTAATGTGCTTTAAAGTATTTCTCAATATGGAACTTACACAACTCAAATATTTTGTAAAGCTTGCCGATGAATTGAATTTCACGGAGGCGGCAAAGCAGCTGTTTATCACTCAAAGTACGCTGTCGCTGAGTATTAAAAAACTTGAAGATGAGTGTGGAACTCCGCTTTTTGACAGAGTTGGGAAGAGCACATACATTACAGATGCGGGAAGAGTGTTTGCGGATTTTGCAAGAAGGGCTATTAAAGAGACGGATTCCGGTATAAGATACGTGAGAGAAATGAAAGGAATTTTCAATGGAAGGTTAAATATTGGAGTGACTTTTAGTCTTCATGACATACTTAATGACGGCATATTGCAATTCACTGATAAATACCCTGATGCAAGCTTAAGCATAATTGAGTCCAATTCTGTAAAAAAGCTGGAAGAGATGGTTCTTAGGGGAAAAATTGATTTTGCTCTTACTTATGCAACAAGCAAAATGTCCAATTATTTGGAAAGTATCCCCCTGTTTGAAACGCCGCTTTGTGTTATAGCTAAAAAAGGGCATCCGATTACCGCTCAGAAAAAAGTTCTTTTATCGGATTTGAGGAAATATCCCTTTGTGTTTTTCCCTTACGGCATTAACACAAGAATGGAGACGGAAAAAATGTTTATACATAATAATACCCCAATAATAACTCCGCGGATAGAAGTTAATGATACCGGTCTGATTCTCAAAATGGTTGGGACGGGCAAATGGCTTACAATCTTATCGGAAGGAGTTACCGCCAACCGTGATAATCTTGCTGCCGTGCATATTTCTTCACGAACGGGCAATAAACTCAAATGCTGTATTATACGTCCAAAAGAAAAATATATTTCTCTGCTGGAGAAAGATTTTATTCAAATAGTCAAGAACTGTTTGAATAAAAAAGCCGTCTGATTAAGGACGGCTTTTTGTTCACATGTTTCAATTCTTCTATGCGCCAAAATTATCGTACATGATGTTTTCCGGCTGTACTCCAAGATTATCCAGCATCTTAATTGCAGATGATGTCATCATAGGAGGTCCGCACAGGTAATATTCAACATCTTCCGGGGCGGGGTGATTCTTAAGGTACTCATCAAACAATACTTGATGGATGAATCCTTTTGAACCGGTCCACTTGTCTTCCGGAAGAGCATCTGAAAGT
The DNA here is from genome assembly GCA_028704975.1 of Bacteroidales bacterium. Taxonomy (GTDB): domain Bacteria; phylum Bacteroidota; class Bacteroidia; order Bacteroidales; family UBA932; genus Egerieousia. The sequence goes on from JAQWEK010000001.1 coordinate 89,434, forward strand.
GCGATGTGGAAAGAGAAGTTTGGATTTTCTTTTGCAATCTCCTCAAAATCACTTTCATAGAATATTTCTCTCTTTGAACGTGCGCCATACCAGAAACTGACTTTTCTCTTTGTATGAAGAGTCTTGAACAGGTGGAAAATGTGAGAACGCATCGGAGCCATTCCGGCGCCTCCGCCTATAAACACAATCTCATTTTCCGTGTCTTTAATAAAGAATTCTCCGTAAGGACCTGATACAGTGACCTTATCTCCCGTCTTCAATGAGTAAATATATGATGAACATATGCCCGGGTTCACCGGCATCATGCCGCCTTTTGCTCTGTCAAACGGTGGGGTTGCAATTCTTACGTTCAGCATAATGATATTGCCTTCCGCAGGATGGTTGGCCATTGAGTATGCCCGGAACGTAGGCTCGGGGTTAACCATTTTAAGGTCAAATAAATGCATCTTGTCCCAATCCGGCTTGAACTCCGGTTCAACTGAAATGTTCCTATAATCCACGCTGCATTTTGGAACATCTATTTGAATATATCCGCCGCTTCTGAAGTTTAATTTTTCACCTTCAGGCAACTTTACCACAAATTCTTTAATAAATGTTGCAACATTTCTGTTGCTAACCACAGTGCATTCCCATTTCTTAACACCCAGAACTTCCGGAGGAAGAAGGATGCCAAGGTTCTCTTTAACCTTAACCTGACAGCCAAGTCTCCAATTGTTTATCTGCTGTTTGCGTGAGAAGAACCCAACCTCTGTCGGGAGTATAGTACCTCCTCCGCTGATTACCTGGCATTTGCACATTCCGCAACTTCCTTTGCCGCCGCACGCGGAAGGGAGATAAACCTTCTGTTCAGCCAATGTTGAAATAAGTGAATTCCCCGCATTTACCTCCAACTTTTTTTCTCCGTTATTAATATCTATTGTCACAGTCCCGGAAGGAGTCAGCTTTGTTTTAGCATAAAGCAGCAAACCAACCAGCAACAAAGTAATTATCAGAAAAATTACTATTGAGGCAACTACAACCAATGTCATACTATTCATTCTCTATCCTCCTACAATTTGACACCCATGAAACTCATAAATGCTATTCCCATCAATCCTGCAATGATAAATGTAATGCCGAGACCTCTAAGCGGTTTAGGAACATTAGAGTAGGCCAGCTTCTCTCTGATGGCTGCAATGGAAACAATTGCCAGGAACCAGCCAAAGCCGCTCCCAAGTCCGTAAACCGTTGCTTGTCCGAGGGTTGCAAACCCTTTCTCCTGCATAAATAATGAAGCTCCAAGTATTGCACAGTTAACTGCAATAAGAGGCAGGAATATTCCAAGTGATGAATAAAGTGACGGTGAGTATTTCTCCACAACCATCTCAACCAGCTGAGTGATTGATGCAATAACGGCAATGAAAATAATGAAGCTTAAAAAGCTTAAATCCACATTCGCAAGTGAAGGGGATATCCATGTAAGGCATCCATCTGTAAGCAGGTATCTGTTTAAAAGATAGTCAATAGGAAGAGTTACTCCAATTACGAATATAACCGCAACTCCAAGCCCTGCAGCCGTCTTTACATTTTTTGATACCGCCAGAAATGAGCACATTCCAAGGAAGTAGGCAAATATCATATTGTCTACAAAGATGGATTTTACAAATAAACTAAGTAAATCTTGCATAGCTAATATTCTATTTGTCATTTAAATCTTTCTGGAAACTTCTCTGAATCCATATCAGGCAGCCGATTAAAATCAGTGCCATTGGAGGCATGATAAAGAGACCGTTATTCAAATAATGTCCTCCCTCCTTCACATACCATGAAAGCGGAATAATTTGAATTCCAAACAGCGTGCCGCTGCCAATCAATTCTCTTATAAATGCCAGAACTACAAGGATTAAGCCATAGCCTAATCCGTTGGCAAGACCATCAACCAAAGAAGGCAGAGGTTTCTCTGAAAGTCCAAATGCCTCAATTCTTCCCATGATTATACAGTTAGTAATAATAAGTCCAACGTATACGGATAGCTGTTTACTTACGTCATAAGCATAAGCCTTCAAAAATTGTTCAATGACAATTACAAACATTGCCACAACAACCAGCTGGACTATAATTCTAATTCTATTAGGAATGCTCTTTCTAATCAGCGAAATCAAGAAGCTGGAGAATCCCGTGACAATTGTAACTGACAAAGCCATAACAATTGCAGGCTCCAGTTTTACAGTTACCGCAAGAGATGAGCAAATACCCAGGACCAAAACAGTAATCGGATTGGCCTTTAAAATAGGGGTTGTAAATATCTTTTTATCCATTGCTATAACTATTTAATAGTGAGCGTATCGGCTGCTGCTATGCTATTTGCCTCTGTCTGTATGAATTCGGCATTGTCTGCAGCATCTTTATTCTCTTTGTTCTTCTGAATGTAAGGCAAGTAATATTGCAGCCAGTTCATAATCATTGACTGTACTGCGGTGCTGGTTATTGTAGCTCCCGACAGTGCATCAACTTCATGCTGTTTATCTTTTGCCCCTCCTTTAACAACTTTTACAGAGACAAGGTTATCATCTTTAAAAATTTCCTTGCCCTTGAATTGGTCTCTGAATTTGTTTGTTACAATCTCTGCGCCTAGTCCGGGAGTCTCGCTCTTGTGATCAAACAAAGCTCCGTAAACCGTGCGGAAATCATCCTCTAAGGAGACATATCCCCAGATAGGACCCCATAGTCCGGGACCATAGCAGGATAGAATACTAACCTCTTTTCCGTCTGCGGTGCGACATACAAAAACAGGAAGCTTAAGCTCTGCCATAAGTCTTTCCTTTTCTGAATTACTGGTTGCAGCGGCAATTTTTTTCATTGTCTCATATTGCTCTTCCGGAGAAATTTGAAACGCCTCGCTCTTTACAAGGTTGGTAGAATCAGTTTTGACTATTTCTCCTTTAGCATTTATAACCAGACCTTTAACTACATACTTGTTAAATTCTCCCTCTACGTAGCTGTTCTTGTCAGGAGCATTTTTTACATCCTGAGCAAGTCCCGCAGAACCAAGCATGCTGAGTTGTTTTTCCACATCAATATTGGTTTGCTGTTTTGCCTTCAGTCCCATTGCAACAACAGCTAAGACGGCGGCTACTACTACAACCAATACGGTTGAATATATAATAGTGTATGAATTTTTATTTGTATCCATCTTATTCTGTTTTAGATTCTTCATTAACCGCAGCAACTGCTCTCTTCATCCTTCTGTTAATGTTGGGGCGCATGACCAGATAATCAATAAGCGGCGCCATCGTGTTGAACATCAGAATAGAAAGCATCATACCCTCTCTGTATCCCGGATTGAATAATCTAAGCGTGATACAGAAGGCTCCAATCAAGAATCCGTAAATCCATTTGCCGACTTCTGTCTGACAAGAACTTACAGGATCAGTCGCCATGTAAACAATTCCAAATGCAAAACCTCCCATAACCAAATGGTAAACTGCAGGCACTGCCGCGTATGTTCCGGGAGCCGCAAATGCATTGACAAGAAGACCTATTCCTAAGGCGCCGGCAACACCGGAAACCATTATCTTCCAGCTTGCTACTCCTGCGCATATAAGAATTATTGCTCCAATTAAAATTGCTATTGTAGAGGTTTCTCCAAATGAACCCGGAATATTTCCTATGAACATTTGCAAGAAACTTGGGGTAGGCATTCCGGACGATGCCTGTGCAAGAGGAGTTGCTCCGGAAAATCCGTCAACAATGTGCAACCCCGCCTCGGGTTTTGTAAGTCCTTCAATCCAAATTGTATCTCCGGTAATTTCAGAAGGATATGCAAAGAATACAAATGCTCTGGCCAGCAATGCCGGGTTCCAGATGTTCATTCCTGTTCCTCCAAATACCTCCTTTCCAAATATTACTGCAAATATTACCGCAAGCGCAAGAATCCAAAGAGGAACATCAATTGGCATTATCATAGGTATCAGCAAGCCCGTAACCAGATAACCTTCATTGACCTCATGACCTCTTATTTGCGCTGAGGCAAATTCAATTCCAAGTCCTACAATGTAAGAGACTAATATTAAAGGAAGGATTTTGTAAAATCCAAACCAAACTTTCATCCAGAAACTCCAGTCAAGACCAAATGCTATTGAGTGCTGGTCTCCGGTATTCCACATTCCAAAGAACAAAGGAGGAAGCAGAGCCACAACAACGGTAATCATAACCCTCTTCAAATCAACGCAATCTCTGATTTGAGTGCGGCTCTTTGTTACAGTTGCCGGAACAGATGCAAATGACTCAAACGCCTCAAAAGTTGAGTGAAGCCATCCAAACTTTCCGCCCTTGCTATACTTTGGCTTAATCTTATCTATGTATTTTAAAATCCGATTCATATCCTTAAGCCATTTCTTTAATCATTAAATTAATACCCTTCTCAACAATTTCCTGAACGTTAATCTTAGAAGGACAAACATACTCGCAAAGCGCAAGGTCTTCACCTATAACTTCATAGATGCCAAGCTGTTCCATCTTATCAATATCTTCTGCAAGTATTGCCTTCAGAAGATATACCGGATAAATATCCATAGGAACAACTTTTTCGTAAAGGCCGGTAACAACAAACGGTCTCACGCCTCCGTTAAGGTTTGTATCCGCATTATATTTTTTGCGAGGAGCCAAGAAAGAAAGATAAGTATGAGAGAAGCTGAACTTCTTAGGTCTAAGCACTTTAGCCCAGCCAAACATCTCTCTGTAATTACCCTCTGAAATTAAAGTTATCTGGTCATCATAAAAACCAAGATACCCGTCTGGACCTACGTTTTCTCCATCCAGCACATTGCCGCTAATGTATCTGATGCCAACCTCTTCTCCGTAAATTTTCTCTTCTTTATTCCCGACAGCTTCTTGTATTGAGTGCATGGAAATCCCCGGAATGCATTTTACATAAGAACGGTTTTCTGCGCGAGAACCCGTAATTGCAACAAGACGTGAAAGATCATAAATGCCTGTTTTAAAGAGCTTTCCTATTGCCGCCAGCATCATTGGCTTTATTGTCCAAACAACCTCGCCTTTTCCGATGGGGCAAAGATGATGGATTTGAACACCAACATTTCCGGCAGGGTGCGGTCCCTCAAAACATGTTTTTTCTACACCTTTCAATTTATAAAGCGGTGATGCCGCATAATCCTTAGCACTAAGGTTTATGTAAATTCTGCCCCTGGTAAATTTAGCAAGAGCGTTAACGCCGATCTGCATGTTCTCAATCTCATCTTTCATTGTGAAGTTGATGTTAGCTGCAAGAGGCGCAGAGTTAAAGGCAGAGATAACAATTGCCTTTGGTGTATCATTGGGATTGGCAATAATGCCATAGGGACGTTGAATGATGGATGCCCACAATCCGCTGTCCAATAGTTTTTTAACAAGATCTTCCCTGCTTGTTTTTTCAATATCTTTGACCGCATCAAAATTGACATAGTCAAAGGTGCTGTCGGGAGTAATCTCAACTGCCAGAAGTTTTCTCTTTTCTCCTCTGACTATAGATTTTACCTTTCCGCTGCAAGGGGCCGAGAATCCTATTTCCGGACGATACTTATCCGTAAAAACAAATTGACCGGCTTTAACAACGTCACCCTCGTTAACAAGAAGTTTGGGCATTACGTTTTCAAAGTCTGTTGGTTTTACTGCTATCACGTCCGGCACAATAGTCTTCCAGATCTTCTGCTGCGCATCCCCGTTTAGCGGGATGTCCAGTCCTCTGTGAAGTCTTATATTATTTATCATAATAGTGATAGTTTTTGCTTATTTTTTTAAGCGGCGCAAATATACATAACAAACACAAAAAAAACTAAATTATCACTACATTTGCAATACTATGGAAAGTGAAGGGAATTTAATTTTTGAAGGGCTTAACGAGTCTCAGAGAGAGGCAGTTAACGATATCGATGGACCGTCTCTGATAATTGCCGGGGCAGGCAGCGGAAAGACAAGGGTCCTTACTTGCAAGGTAGCCAATATTTTGGCCAAAGGATATTCGCCGTCATGTGTGCTTGCCCTTACGTTTACAAATAAGGCGGCAAAGGAGATGAAGGAGAGGATAGGTGAGCTGGTTGGGCGGCGTGCCGCATACAGAGTGTGGATGGGAACATTTCACTCAATTTTTTTAAGATTTTTAAGACAATATGCTGAGCTTCTGGGCTTTCCCCCCGGCTTTACAATTTACGATAAAGATGACAGCAAGTCTCTGGTTAAGCGCTGCATAAAAGAGCTAGAACTGGATGATTCTTCATATAAGCCGGCAGAGATAAGCAGCAGAATATCAAAGGCAAAGAATGATTTTATTACTCCCGACAGCTATGTTTCAAACGTGCAGCTGATGGAGGCGGACCGTCGTGCGCATAAGGCCAGGATTTGTGAGGTTTACCGGCTTTACCAGAAGAGGTGCGTTGAGCAGGGTGCAATGGATTTTGATGACATACTGCTGAACACATACCGTCTTTTGAGCAATTTTCCGGAGGCCTTTAGTCAGATAAAGGCCATATTTAGATTTATTTTGGTAGATGAGTATCAGGACACCAACTTTATTCAGTACCAAATACTTAAAGGACTAGCACAAGACCATCACAATATTACGGTTGTCGGTGATGATGCGCAAAGCATTTACGCTTTCCGCGGTGCCAGGATAGAAAA
>JAQWEK010000068.1 GCA_028704975.1 Bacteroidales bacterium
CCGGGAAGCACTTTGATGTTGTGGGTGCAGAGATTAAAGAGGTACTTTTTGATTTGACCCCTGATGAAATGAAGAAAATTGTTGTTGCATACGAGCCAATTTGGGCCATTGGCACCGGCAAGACTGCAACCAGCGAACAAGCAGAGGAGATTCATGCTTTCATAAGAAAGACATTGGCGGAAAAGTTTGGCACACAGGCAGAAGAGATCTCTATTCTTTATGGAGGCAGTTGCAAACCTTCCAATGCTAAAGAACTTTTTGCTCAGCAAGATATTGACGGAGGTCTTATCGGCGGAGCATCTTTGAAGGCAGATGATTTCATCGCGATAGCTCAGAGTTACTAGCAGAAAAATTTGCACAAAAGTAAAAAGTAGTTAAATTTGCAGTCCCAATTAAGCGGGAATGCGGGCGTGGCGTAATTGGTAGCCGCGCTAGACTTAGGATCTAGTGCTTAACGGCGTGGGGGTTCGAGTCCCTTCGCCCGCACGTAAGAAAAGAGCAGAGATTTTCCTCTGCTCTTTTTATTTTTGTCTGCGGTACCGCAAGCGAAATCGCCGGGAACAAAACGGCTATCGCCGCGGAGATACACAGGCACTCCGCGCCGGGCCTCTGGCTTATTATCATTACCTGTACTTGAGTATTATTTGCGGAGAGATTATTGTAATCTGATGGTCTGTCGGGAGCATATAGAGAGTAGGTTTGCGGAAAAGCAAGAAAAACCGTAAATTCGCCAACTTTAATGCCGGCGGATATTCCGCTGTAATAAAACAGAATAATAAACGTATATGTGTTATGAAAATAGAGAAGCAAGAAACAGAGAAGCTGACGTACCTTTTGAATGTTAAAATAGAGAAGACGGAAGCAAATGAGAAGAAAATGAAGTCTTTAAGAGATTATCGCAAGAAGGCTGAAATTAGAGGATTCCGCAAGGGCATGGCTCCCATGGGGTTGATTGAGAAGATGTACGGTACATCTGCAATGGCTGAGGCGGTGAACGGAATGTTGTCCGAAGGTATTAACAACTATATAAAAGAAAATAAGTTAGACCTTATTGGCGAGCCGATTCCTAATGAGGAACTTCAGAAGAATATTGACTGGGATAAAGATGAAAAGTTTGAATTTATCTTTGACTTTGCCGTAAAACCTGAGGTTAAGGTTGATGCAAGCAAGAGTGATAAGGTGAAATATTACAATATCAAGCTTACTCCGGAGGCTTTCAAAGAGTACAAGGCGGACATGCTTAAGCAATTCGGCAAACTTGTAGATACGGAAACGGCCGGGGAAGAGGATTTTATGGTTGTGGATTTGGAGCAGGGGGATAAGAAAGTTGAGAAGACCTATGTAACTCTTAAGACTTTGGACAAGGATGCAAAGAAACAATTCCTTGGAAAGAAAAAAGGCGATGCCTTCCAAATAGATGTAGTTAAAGCATTTCCTAATGATGTAGACCGCGCCGCTCTTTTAAAGGTGAAGAAAGAGGATATGGATAATTCTAATCCTAAATATACGGTTAAGGTTCAGGAAGTTAAAACTTTCAAGCCGGCAGAGGAGACTCAGGAAGTTAGGGACAGATTATTTGGCAAGGACAAAGTTAAAACTTCAGAAGAGTTTGACGCAAAACTGACAGAGAAAATAGAGGGAGAGTACAGGCAGGAGAGTGACTACAAATTTCACAAAGACCTTGTAGACTACATGATTAATAAGTGTATGCTGGAACTTCCGGAGAGCTTTCTAAAGAAATGGTTGTTTAAAATAAACGAGGGCAAGTTTACAATGGAGCAGATAGAGAAGGAATTCCCGTTATTCCTGCAAGATTACCGCTGGCAGATGATTACCCGCAAAGTGGTTGAGGATCAGAAGATTCAAATTAAGAAAGAAGATTTGAAGGCTGAGGCAAAGAAGATGACTGCCAATCAATTTGCAATGTACGGAATGATGGATGTTCCTGAGGAGCAGCTGGATAAATATTCAGAGACCGTACTTGGAAATGATAAAGAAGTAAGCAAGATTTTTGAGAAGTGTGAGGAGGATAAAGTTGTTGATTATCTTAAGGGTATAATAACAGTTGAGAAAAAGGACATAACCCGGGAAGAGCTTGTAAAAATGAATGCTAAAGAGAATAATAAGTAGCAAAATATAATAGATGAAATCAGATTTTGAAAAATTTGCCACTGGTAAGTTTGGCGTAAATTCTTTAACTTTAAGCGGTTACAGGAAACTTGTAAGTGAGCGTGTCCCTGCTGCGGGAGTTGCTGCAAGGAAAAATGCGTATATAAATCCTACAATCATAGAGGAGAGGCAGTTGAATGTTGCCACAATGGATGTCTTCTCACGTCTTATGATGGACAGGATTATATTCCTGGGAGTGCCTATCAACGATGATGTTGCAAACATCATACAGGCGCAACTGTTATATCTGGATTCATCTGATTCGGCTTCCGATATACAGTTGTATATTAATTCTCCTGGCGGAGTTGTTTCTGCCGGATGGGGAATTTATGATACTATGAATCTTGCTCATTCTCAGGTTGCCACAATATGTACCGGAATGGCTGCTTCTATGGCCGCAATACTTCTTGCCGCCGGAGTAAAAGGCAAGAGAAGCGCACTTCCTCACTCAAGAATTATGATTCATCAGCCTCTTGGCGGAGTGGAAGGTCAGGCTTCGGATATTGAAATAGAGGCAAGAGAAATTATTAAGACCCGCAGGGAGCTTTATGAGTCACTGGCTCTTAATACAGGCAAGAGTATCAAGCAGATAGAGAAGGATGCAGACAGAAATTACTGGATGACTTCCGTCGAGGCCAAGGAGTACGGAATGATTGATGAGATTCTTGGCAAGGATAAAAAATAGAAAAAATAACTGTCGCGACAGATATAACAAAATGCAAGACAATCAAAAAGTAAAAGGACCGCGGGCGCCGGAAGAGAGGTGTGTGATTTGCGGGAGAAAAGAGGGTGATGTACAACTTCTGCAAGGACGTTACGGATACGTTTGCACTGATTGCATTGTGCAGACTTACAGTTATTTAAAAGATGTTGTAGGACTCGGTAAAGAGGATAATAAACAATTTGCGGAGCAGACAAAAAAAGATTTTAGGCTGCTGACTCCAAAGGAGATTAGCAAATTTTTGGATGGCTATGTAATAGGGCAGGAAGAGGCTAAGAAATATCTCTCTGTTGCAGTGTACAATCACTATAAGAGGATTCTTCATGCGGAAGAGAAGGGGAAAGATGATTTTGACCTGGAGAAATCAAATGTTCTTCTTGTGGGTCCCACGGGTACTGGCAAAACACTATTGGCCAGGACTATAGCAAAGATGCTTCACCTTCCCTTTGCAATTGTAGATGCTACCGTTCTTACGGAAGCCGGATATGTTGGAGAAGATGTTGAGAGTATTCTTACACGTCTTCTGCAAGATGCGGATTACAACGTGGAGAAGGCGCAGATGGGAATTGTCTTTATAGATGAGATAGATAAGATAGCGCGCAAGAGCGATAATCCGTCAATAACCAGAGATGTCTCCGGGGAGGGTGTTCAGCAGGCGCTGTTGAAAATTTTGGAAGGAAATATAGTAAACGTTCCTCCTCAGGGAGGCCGCAAACATCCTGAGCAAAAGATGATTGCAGTGGATACAAAAAATATTTTGTTTATCTGCGGCGGAGCTTTTGAAGGGATAGAGAGAAAAATTGCGCAGCGTCTTAATACAAAAGTTGTCGGGTACGGAGTGCAGGAAAAACTTAAGGGGGTTGACCGCAAAGAGATGCTTAAATATATAGCCCCGCAAGATTTGCGTTCTTATGGTCTGATTCCGGAACTTATAGGAAGACTTCCGGTGGTAACATACTTGCATCCTCTTGATAAAAAGGCTCTTCTGGATATTCTTACTAAACCAAAAAATGCACTCATTAAGCAATATCAGCTGCTGTTTAAGATGGACGGAATCAATCTTGTAGTTGGCGACGATGTGCTTAATTTTATTGTAGATACTGCAGTTAAATATAATCTTGGTGCCAGAGGATTACGCTCTATATGTGAGGCAATTATGCTGGATGCCATGTATGATGCGCCATCAGAGAAGAAGAGGGCGCTTAAAGAGAATAGAAGCGCTGACTTTACATCAAGTCCCATGAAAGAGTTTAAAGTTACGATTGACTACGCAAAAGAAAAAGTGAACAGGCTTACCGGCAATTTGTTTTTGAGAGCATGATGGTACGTTAACTCTTGAGTTTAAAAGATTATCACTGCAATAAGATGACATATAAGGAGTTATATAATCAAATAAAGAAGAAGAAAAGCTTCTTGTGCGTTGGGTTGGATTCCGACGTTTCCAAGATTCCTGCTTGTGTCAAAGAAAAATTTGGCCCGGAAAATTCTCAGTATGAATTTAATAAAGCAATTATAAAAGCTACCGCAAAGTATACCGTTGCTTATAAGATAAATACCGCCTTTTATGAGTCTGAAGGTGCGCGCGGTTTTGAGCAGATGGCTCTTACGGTAAGATATATCAAAAAATACTATCCGGAAATTTTTGTGATTGCAGATGCAAAGCGCGGAGACATTGGCAATACCGCGGAGCAATATGCAAAAGCTTTTTTTGAAAAAATGAATTTTGATGCGGTGACGCTCTCTCCATATATGGGGGCGGACGCTGTGATACCGTTCTTAAAATACAAAGGTAAATGGGCTGTGATTTTGGTTCTTACATCAAATAAATCTGCGGAAGATTTTGAAACTTTAAAAGTTTGCGGGGTGTCTGGTGAGAAAAAATCCCGGAGCGATTATTTGTTTGAGCGCGTAATAAAAGAGTCTGCAAGGTGGGGAGATAAAAACAATATCATGTTTGTTGTTGGTGCAACTCGTCCGGAAAAACTTGCCCGGATTAGGGCAATAGCTCCCGACAGTTTTCTGCTTGTGCCGGGTGTGGGAGCTCAGGGAGGAACGGTAAACGATGTTGCAACTCACGGAATGAACGGCAGTTGCGGCATTATCATAAATTCATCAAGAGGGATTGTTTTTGCAGGCTGTGATAAAAAATTTGCTTCAGATGCGGCGGCAAAGGCAAAGGAACTTGCGGCTAAAATGTCCTTGTTTGTAAAATAAGCAAAATATGAAAAACTTGACAAGAAAAATTTTCATGGCGGCGGCATTGCTGCTGTGCCTGTTTCTAATACCTTGTGAATCGGTTTATTCGCAAGGGCTTCCTGCTCAGCCTAAAGTGAGTGTGAAACAGGCAGGTTTGGAGAACTCTTTGGCAATTCTTTTTACCGGGGACCTGCACTCTTGCGTTGATAAGTATCCAAAGCTGGCAACTTTTATTAAACAGGAGAAACTGTTTTTTGAAAAGAAAGGTTTTACGGTAATTGTTGTGGATGCGGGGGATATTGCGATGGGCAGCGTTTTTTCCGCCGTAACTAATACGGAAGCATCTGAATACAGAGCTCTCGGATTAATGGGTTATGATGCGTATGTTTTTGGTAATCATGATTTTGACATTGGCTTAAAATCCCTGGGATTTACATTCTATAATGCAAATATTCACGGCAGAAATATTAATCCCGTTACAAAGGAACCAATCAACTTCCCTGTAAATGTTACTGCAAACTTGGGCAAAACAAATGATAATACATTTGAGAATGCCCGCTCTTACATAGGTGAAAAGAGTTACATCATAATGAACAGAAATGGTGTTAAGATTGGAATCTTTGGACTTCTTGGCAAAGGCGCATTCAATGTTTGCAATGAGAGAGAGAATATGACGCTGCTGGATCCGATAAAAACGGCAAAGACTATAGTTCAGACACTTAAAACACTTGGTGTAGATTATATAATTTGTCTTTCTCACAGCGGAACTCTTCTAAAAGATAAAAGTGAAGACGGAATTCTTGCAAAGGAGTGTCCTGATATAGACGTGATAATCAGCGGACATGATCATGAGGCAATTTTCAGACCCTGGCAAGTTGGAAACGTTGTTATCGGGGCTGCCGGTTCCAACGGAGCTTTTCTTGGGGAAGTTGGCATATCTAACGGAGATAACAGTTTAAAAGAGAGAGAAAACCACTTGGTATTCTATGGCTTGAGAAGTATCCCTTCAGACACCAAACCTGACCCTGCTTTAAAAATGCTCCTGGACAGCGTAGAGTTAAAAGTGATAGGCAAGTTTAATAACCAATTTGGAATTTCTCCGTCCGGAGTTGTCACAAGACAGAAAATGCCGCTAGACGGGAAACCTGATAAATTTGGGGATTTCCCTCTGGGCGAAGCTATTGCAAGAAGCTATTTTTATGCTGCAGCGCACGATGCTCCTTCAGACATTGATACATTAAAGATGTTTTCAGTTGTTCCTGCAGGGGTTATTAGAAAAGGTTTGTCTGTCGGGAATATAAAATATAGTGATGCGTTTGATATCCTTCCTTTAGGTTTGGACCCTGAGGGCAAATTGGGATACCCAATTGTAGAGTGCTGGATTACAGGGAAAGAACTTAAGGATTTGTGTGAGGTGAATGCCTCAATTGCGGGCAAGATGCCGGATGCTTACATGACTTTCTACGGCTTGACTTATACGTATAATCCAGCCGCGCTTCCTTTCTTTAGAGTTAAAAAAGTTTACCTGCACGGAAAAGCCGTTCAGCCGAATGAATTGTATCACGTTGTAACGGGATACTATACAGCGATGTGCCTGGATGTTATAAACAAAAATTCGCACGGCTTGTTAAAGATTATACCAAAGGATCAAAATGGAACGTCAATAAGGCAAATTAATGATATGCTGCTTAAACGTTCTATAAATGAGCGCGAGAAAGTCGGATGTGTTAACGAGTGGTATGCATTTGCCGAATACATGAGAAAGACGGGCTCTCAGCCAAAAATTGCATCGCAGGCGGGGATAGTGGAGTACAATGCTGCCGTCAGACTGGCCTACGCCGGATACATCATACTATTCATAATAGCAATTTTCTTTATCATACGAGGAATAATCTGGCTGGCAAAGGGAGCCAGGCGTAATAAGAATGCGGATGAATAGTCCGGCAGTTAGGAATTTAGGATATAACTTATTTCTTTAAAGGCGAATGTTTTTCTTTCGCCTTTTTTATTTTCCAACACAAGACAAGAATTCTCATCAATGCCAACTATCTTAGCTTCAAATACTTTCTCTTTTTTTATCTCGACGGTTTTATCTTCTTCTTCTGTAAGGTCTGAGTATTTGTGGTACTCTCCAATCCTGTAAAGAGCGGACAAATAACGTTTTGCAAGTTTGTTTAAATTGCCGCTCCTGTCATGTTCCTTTCTTGCAGCATCATACTCTTTGAATATTTCTGCAAGAAGCTCCGGCAACTCTTTATGCGTATCAAATTTTACTGATTTGTTTGCTTTTTTTGATTCAATTTCCAGAACCATTGAGGTAGGATTTGTAATATTTGACGGGAATTCTCGTTGGTTAACATTTAAACCAATTCCGGATATGCTCTGTGACAGATTGTCACCCGTTACCACGTTTTCTATGAGCATTCCGCATATCTTTCTATCCCCGACATAGACATCGTTAGGCCATTTGATTTTAGCATTTATTCCATTGGCTTTAAGATAGTTAAATATACCCAACGTGCATATTTGGGAAA
>JAQWEK010000069.1 GCA_028704975.1 Bacteroidales bacterium
CGTTTAATCCCCAGAAAGTGAAGAACATAGTAACTTTCTTTCCGGTTGCCGCAGCACCGTTTGCCAAAACAAAAGAAGCCAGAGCTTTGTCCAAATCGTCGCTAAATACTATCAAGGTTTTGTTCTTGCTCTCCATTGAGCAATGATATTCCGGCGTTTCCTGCTGCTTTTCCTTTGTAAGAGACGCATTTACAATTCCCCCTTCTGTGCGGGCATAATTTAATTTTGCCCCAATAACTTTGCACCACGCCTGTACATCTCTCTCAAAAGCCGGGTCCGTTGCCTTAATCTGCAAAGTCTCTCCCTCTTTCATTTTCTCATACACCTCTTTCAATTTCATAATCGGACCGGGGCACATCAGACCGCACGCATCCAGCATTAATACCTTATCAACCTGTTTTTCAGCAGGTTCAGACTTGCAATTTGCACTGCCGCTCTCTGCATTTCTCAAAGGCTCTGTTGCAGCCTCCCATGTCTTGTATCCTCCCGACAGATTTTTAACATTGGCATAACCGTTCTGAGTTAAAATCCTGTAAGCCAGATATCCCCTCAAGCCAACAGCACATGTTAAAACTATCATTTTGTCTTTTGGCAGTTCGCTCATTCTGGAGCGCAGCTCATCAACCGGAATATTTTTGAATCCCGGAATAGAGCCGAGACCGTATTCAACCGGAGTTCTAACATCCACGCAAACAACATCTTCCGGAAGGGTCTCTATATCTCTCCATGTAACGGTTTCTACTTTATGCTCCAAAATATTTTCAGCCACAAAGCCCGCCATGTTCATAGGATCCTTTGCAGAGGAGAAAGGCGGGGCATAAGCATGTTCAAGTTTTGCCAAATCATAAACGGTCCCTCTCTTTTGAATCACCTGAGCCGCCATTTCTATCCTCTTGTCAACTCCGTCGTAACCAACTATTTGCGCTCCAAACAATCTTCCGTTATCCGGAGAGAATAAGATTTTAATATCCATATTTAGCGCACCGGGATAATACCCCGCATGTGAAGACGGGTGCGTCCAAGAAGAGACATAGGGAATATTAGCGCTCTTAAGCATCTTTGCATTAGCTCCGGATGAGGCAACCGTAAGGTCAAATACTTTTGCTACAGATGTCCCGATAGTTCCTTCATATTTTTCTCTGTTTCCTTCAACAATGTTATCGGCCGCAATTCTTCCCTGTTTATTTGCAGGTCCGGCAAGGGCGATTTTAGCCGCCGTGTCCGTTACACCATGTACAACTTCTATTACATCTCCAATAGCATAGATATCAGGATTGGATGTTTGAAGATGCTCATTTACGGCAATTCCATGCAACTTGCCAATCTCCAGACCCGCCTTTTCCGCAAGGGCAATATCCGGACGCACTCCAATACTCAGCAAAACAAAATCCGCCTGAACGGATTTGCCGCTTTGCAAATCTACCGTCAAAAAATTCCCCTGTCCCGTAAAGCTTTTTACCCCGTCATTCAAAATTAAATTCACCCCCTTGCAAACTAAATGGTGATGAACAATTGCCGCCATAGAAAAATCTATTGGAGCCATTACCTGGTTGCTCATCTCAACAACAGTAACATGCGCGCCTGCATGATGAAGATTCTCAGCCATTTCCAGCCCAATAAATCCGCCTCCTATCACAACTGCTTTTTTAGGCTGGTGTCCGTTGATGTACATTTTTATTTTATCCGTATCGCTAACATTACGGAGTGTAAAAATCCTCTCATCATTTATTCCGGAAAGATTTGGTTTAATCGGCTCTGCTCCGGGAGAAAGAACAAGTTTATCATAACTTTCTTCATAAATCTTTCCTGATGATAGTTCTTTAACAGAAATGCTCTTTTTCTCAGGGTGTAAAGCAATTACCTCTTGCTCTGTTCTAATGTCTATGTTAAATCTGTCGTGAAAACCTTTTGCCGTCTGCACAAAAAGTTTTGCCCTGTCTGTTATTGCCCCGCCAATGTAATATGGCAAGCCGCAGTTTGCATAAGAGACATAATTCCCCTTTTCAAATAGAATAATTTGAGCCTTTTCATCTAATCTTCTTAATCTTGCTGCAGCCGAAGCTCCCCCGGCTACTCCGCCTATAATCAAATATTTCATTGTGTTTATTTTAACAGATTTAATATAACGTTGTATAATTGTTTTGTACTCACTTTGCTTTTCTGCATTTGCTCAACTTTCTTTTTCCCGACAGTCGATAAATTGAACAACATCTGCCTGTGGTCTTCCTTTGCAATTGAGCGCACCAAAAAACCCTTCTTCTCTGCGGCCGTTATAATTTTGGAACCTCTTGATGCAGAGAGCCCTATATATTTGTAAATTTCTCCCGCAGAGCGTTCTTTTCCCTCTTTCATGCAGCAAAGCAGCATTGCCTCATTAATTGTTATATCATTCTCTGCAGAGAATTCTTTTTCAAATTTGTATAGTTCTTTGTATACCTCTTTTAAAGTACAGATTGGTTCCATTGTTGTGTAGTTTTATATTGCAAATATATAAATTATTTTCTATTAGAAACTATTCCTAGCAGAAAATAATAATTGCGGCATAATCCATCCGGTTGGCCGCAAAATTTTAGTTAATTGGTGAAATTTTATATATTTGCGTATTAACCAATACGTTTATTAATCTGTGGAACCCCCCAGTTGTAGCTTAATAATTCTTTTTAGCAGCAGTCAGGCAACATCATTATTGATGGGGATATGCATAGTCCTCTTATTGTTTTGCTCCGCCCTTATGAGTGGCAGCGAGGCTGCCTTTTTCTCTTTGTCTCCGCAAGAAACAGATAAGCTGCGCAAGGCGAAAGATAGTAGAAGCAAAAAGGTTATTCATCTGATTTCCAAACCAAATGAGTTGCTTGGAACGATTCTTCAAGTAAACAATCTGGTAAACATTTTAATAATCTTGCTCTCATCTGCACTGATTTCCAGGTTGTTTGATTTTACGGGACATCCGATTTTGGAATTTGTTGTATGCACAATAGTTGTAACATTTGTTCTTGTGCTGTTTGGCGAGGCCATGCCCAAGCTTATTGGTACCGGCAGGCCTGTATTTTTCTCTAGAATGATGAGTGCACCGCTCTCAGTTTTGAGACCCATTGCCGCTCCAATAAATAAACTTATGGAACTTTTTACAAAAAATGCGGATATCGGTGTATCTCAGGATGTTAAAGAAGACCCTTATAAGTATTTGAACGGCGCTGTGGAGATGACAATCCCTTCTAATCCGGAACAGAAAAAAATACTTAAGAGAATACTTTCACTGCCAAAGAAAAGTGTAACGGAAGTTATGACGCCGAGAGTTGATGTTGTAACTTTGAATATGGAGATGAGCAATGCAGATGTGATTAAAGTTGCAACAGAGTGCGGCTTCTCCAGACTGCCCGTTTATAAAGATAAATTGGATGATATCCGCGGATTCCTGTATATCAAGGATATGCTGCCTTTTTTGTTACCTGAAAACATGGCTCAAAATATAAGCAAGACCTCTCAGGTAAAGAAATTTGACTGGCATGGTCACATAAGGGAGGCGTACTTTGTGCCTGAGTCTAAAAAAACAATCGATTTGCTGGAAGAATTCCGCGCCAAGAAAAAACATCTTGCAATAGTTGTTGATGAATATGGAGGAATGGATGGTATTGTAACCATGGAAGATATTCTGGAAGAGATAGTTGGAGAAATTACTGATGAAAGCGACAAGGAAACCGCGGAGAATAAAATGATAACTAATAATAAAAATATATCATAAACATATATGGGACTGTTTACTAAGAAAGAGTTAAAAAACGGAACTACAATTGCCGTTTGGGAGATTAAAGAGACGGAAGAAGAACTCCTTAAAATCATTTGCGTTCCTAAAGAAGAACTGGATGATTTGTTCCTTATTAAAAGCGCACAACTGAGAAAAGAGAGACTGGCTGTGAGAGCTCTTATTGGAATCATGTTTGAAGAGCCGGCATATCTTGGGCATCATGATAACGGAAGCCCTTATCTAATGAATGATATGACGCATATCAGCATAACTCACACAAATAATTTTGTGGCAATTATCACTAATCCAACTGAGGATGTGGGAATTGACATTGAATGTTTGGATAGAGATTTTTCTGCAGTAGAAAAGAAGGCGTTGTCTGAAGATGAGCTGGATGATTTGCTGGATGAAAAGGAGAACGATGATGAGCGTAAAAAAGAGAGAACGCTGCAGCTTGCAATTTACTGGTGTGCAAAAGAGGCTCTTTACAAAAGAATGGGAAGGCATGATGTTGATTTCTCCAGAGATATGGAGATTAAAAAATTCAGCGTGCGGGATGAAGGCGATATAGATGCTGTTTTTAAATATCCTGTAGATGAGTATATTGTAAATGAAGACGGTAAGACTGAAAATGAAGAGGAGGAGTTTGAATTGCAATATGAAGTATTTGCAAATCATGTAATGGTTTGGCTGGTGGGATAGAGCGGTATCTTTGTTCCGGAGGAGGCTATTTGATTTCAATTATGGCTTCTGAAATGTTAATCATAAAGTCTCCTACATGCTCGCACTCATTAATGAAGTCCATGTAGTATACTCCTGTAAGGTAACCGTATGAATTATTTTCCAGATTAAGCAGATGTTCTTCTTTTAAGTTGTTGCGGTACTCATTGATGTTCTGTTCCGCATCTTGGGCATTTGATATATCTGTAATATGGTCATATCCAAGTTTTAGGTTGGTTTCCATTGCATTAAAGCCCTTGTCCAGCAAGTCCATCATATAGTTCAGTTTTTTCAGCATGGTTTGGTCAAAGGTTGTATTGTGCACATTGCGTCTTTGCAAAATTCTGCCCATGTTAAAGCCGCTGTCTCCAAGACTCTCCAGCTCACTGATTATCTTATACATGGCTTGTTGCCTTCTGGCGGACTCATCACTCAAAACCCCTTCAGATAAACTGTTAAGGTATTTTGCAATCTCAAATTCCACATGGTCTGTGATAAGCTCATAGTGTTCCAGTTTGCGGTAAAGATCCTCAAATTTTTGATTATCCGTTGTATTAAGAGCTTCTCTGGCATAGCCATATTGCTTGCGGCACAGTTGAACAAAATGCAAAATTTCCTCTTTTGCCTGGCCAAGAGAAAGTTCCGCTGTGCTTAACGGACCCCCCTGAATGTACTGCAATCTGTAAACTTCTTCCTCTTTTGGACTCTTAACCAGTCTTGTAACAATACTGACAATCTGTGGAGTGAACCACACCAAAATCATAGTGTTGCAGATGTTGAACAAAGAGTGCATCATTGCAATTGAGCATAGCAGTGAAGTATTGGAAGCTCCGCTCATTAGGGGATTATCCATGCCCAATCCCATAATAACCCATGAGACAAGCTTCAGGAACGGATGGAATAAGGTAACAACCCAAATGACACCAAATAAGTTGAATATAGTATGCGCCCTGGCGGCTCGTTTTCCTGATGCATTGGCAACCATTGCAGCCAAGTTTGCAGTGATGGTAGTTCCAATATTTTCTCCGAGTACCATTGCAGCGCAGTATTCAAAAGGAAGCCATCCGTTATTGCACATAACTAATGTAAGAGCAATGGTGGCGGCTGATGACTGCATTATGATTGTGAGCACGGTACCTATCAGCACATAGAGAATTATAGACCAGTTTCCATAGCTGGACCACTTGCGGATAAATTCAATTACTTGAGGGGAATGATTTAAATCCGGAACGGAATTTTTTAAAAATTCAAGGCCAAGGAAAAGCAGCGCAAAGCCTATAATCATCTCTCCTATAGACTTTTTCTTCTTTGACTTGCACATCATAAATACAAAGCCAAAGCCAATAAGCGGAATTGTTATGGAAGAGAGACTTCCCTGGAAACCCAGCAATGCAAGCAGCCATGCCGTTACGGTGGTTCCGATATTGGCTCCCATGATAACGCCAATAGACTGGGACAGAGAGAGCAAGCCGGCATTAACAAAACTGACAACCATTACGGTTGTTGCACTGGAGGATTGAATAATTGCTGTAACACAAAGACCGGTAAGAATTCGCTTGAAAGCATTTGAAGTCATTGCGGCGAGAAAACTCCTAAGCTTGTCTCCTGCGACTTTTTGCAGGGCTTCACTCATCATGGTCATTCCGTATAGGAACAGTCCCAGCGCGCCGAGAAGTTTTAGAATGCCGTAAACTACATTCATCTTCTTACAATAGTAGTTTTATCCATATCCCGCAAATGTAATTCTAAAATAGGAGTTAGAAAAATTTTTTTCTTTTAACTTAGCGTTCTTATTTAAATAAGAAGATTTTGAAAAAACTTTTATTCCCGATAGTCCTGCTGCTATTTTGTTTTGTGCACGCCTCTGCTCAGTTTTACTATATAGGGGAGGAACCGTCGGGAGTAAGATGGGGGATTGCTAAGTCTCGGCATTTTACTCTGATTTTTCCAAAGACATTTCCATCAGGCACAACCATTGATACTTCTTTTGCAAATAAAAATGCAAGGAATTATTTGAAATTGATGGAGTTGAATTATGGAGCAACGGCAGATTCAATTGGGTTGCGTTCCGGACTGTGCAACAGTTTTCCCGTTGTACTGCACATGTATAACGCCAGGAGCAATGGGGTTACAGTATGGGCTCCGCGTCAGATAGATTTTTATGGTATTCCTCCGGCAACTGAAAATTATCCGCAGAATTGGAGAGCACAACTGGTAATGCATGAGGGGCGTCACGCCTGGCAAGTTGCTCATTTTACAAAGGGCGTATACAAATATCTTTATTGGTTTCTGGGAGACCAGATTACCGGGTTAGGTTCCGGAGTTTATCCTTCCAGATGGATGTTAGAGGGAGACGCGGTGGTTGCAGAGACGGAAAGATGCAACGCCGGCAGGGGTAGGAGCGGTTCTTTTTTATCCTATTTTTTGCTTGATACCAGAGTGCCAAATTTGAGAGGGGAATTGAGAGAGAGAAGTTGGAACCAGTGGCGATTTGGTTCTATAAAACACTACTCTCCAGATTATTATGCACTAGGGTATTGGATAAATAGTGCAGCCAGATATGAAACCGGCGATTATAATCTTGCAGATAAAATATTCTCTCTTGAGGCCAAACAGTTTTGGAACGTAAATGTGGTTGCCAATGCATTTAAAACTTATTCGGGAAAAAGTCACAAAGAATATCTCACCGGTTCCGAATTTGAAAAAATGAGAAAGCTGTATGCTCCGGAGAAAATTCCGGCAGACTCTATGGCAGCCGTATTGCCATTTGATAAAAAAGTTACCGGAGTGCAGCACGGCTATTACGTTAATTATGACAAAATTACTGTTATTAATCCCGACACTCTTCTGGCAGTATATTCCGGATATGGCAGCTCTTCTTATTTGTCACTGCTTTATAGAGATAAAAATGACGGGAGCTATAACAGCCGGGTACTTAGGCGCTTTAACGGTTCTGTCAGCAATTTGCTTTATGACGGAGGAAAGATTTGGTGGAGCGAGATTGTTGCAGATGCCCGCTGGCAAATGTTGAAATATAGTCAGATATACTCTTATGACTTAAA
>JAQWEK010000070.1 GCA_028704975.1 Bacteroidales bacterium
TCTTAAGGTTGCTTAAAGAAGGGATGATATTTGCTTATAATGAGCTTAAAAGCAATAAATTCCGCACTTTTTTATCTCTACTCGGAGTTAGTATTGGTATTTTTTGTATTGTGGCGGTTTTTACTGCAATTGATGCTTTGCAAAATAATGTGAGAAAAGGTTTTGAAAGTTTGGGCAGCAATGCTGTTCAGATTTCCAAATGGCCGGGCATGGGGGCTGAGGATGACCAGGGAAATTCTGTAATGAATACAACGGGTGAATTTAAGTGGTGGGAGTATATGAGACGACCCTCCATTACATATGAGGATTACAAATTTTTAAAAGAGAATTCAAAGAAGGCAGATGCTATTGTCTTAAATGCCGGATTTAGAGGACTTTTAAAGAACGGTAGAAATTCTATAGAGAACGGAGATATAATTTGTCCCGTAGGTAATTTTAGGAAGATTGTGAATGTCGATTTGCAGGACGGAAGGTTTTTTACGGAGGCTGAAGCGGGTGAAGGGAAGACTGTTGCTATTATTGGATATGAAGTTGCCCAGCAACTTTATCCGGGGCAAAATCCGATAGGCAAGCTTATTAAGATTAACGGCTACGGCGCACTTATTATTGGAGTTTTTGAAAAGCAGGGGAACAGTATTGTGAATATGATGCAGACCGATAAAGCTGTTTTTATTCCGTTTAAGTTTGGAAAAATGATGGCCAGTTTTGATGACATGGAGGATCTTACCATAATCGCAGTACCAAAGGAAGGCATTGATGTTGATGAATTTACAGGTGAGTTGAAAATGCTTATGCGTCAGCATAGAAGATTACGTCCGAGCGATAAGTATAATTTTTCTACAATGAAGATGACCACGGTTATGGATATGGTTAAATCTGTTTTTGCGGCTATCAACAGAGTAGGATGGATTATTGCAGGCTTCTCTCTTTTGATTGGGGGTTTTGGAATTGCCAATATTATGTTTGTTTCCGTTAAAGAGAGAACCAATATCATCGGCATAGAAAAGGCTTTGGGTGCAAAGAAGTATGTTATTCTTACTCAGTTTCTTACTGAGGCTGTATTGCTCGCCATCGCCGGCGCAATCGTGGGCATACTGTTGGTTGCCATCATCCTGCTTGTCGCCCCCATTCCGCCTGAATATGAAGTAACCCTAACTTTCGGTAATATACTCGCCGGAGTTCTAATCGCCTCAATCATAGGAATCCTTAGCGGCATGATTCCGGCTCACGCTGCCGCCAACCTCAACCCGGTAGACGCCATCAACTCAAAATAATCAAGAAAATGTCCCCAGTGCCGTAGATTTACCGCTTGTCTGAGAGATTGTTTTTATCGTGCATCCACAACTGCCAACTGTTAAACAGATTTTGCCAGATGGAATAAAATGCCAGGAATACGGCGGCCATCGGGAGCAGGTAGGTGTTTGACATCCACATCCCCACGGCGGTATTTTTCTGCCCCAGCATCTGGCCTCCGGCCATTGAATCCCCGTATTTTTTACCAATCAGTTTTCCTATGCCGTAATGGAAACAGCAGACCAGTGCAGACGCAAGTCCTAAGAGAAGAATGACCTTTGCGTTTCCGCGGCCATGGTTAGAGACGTAATTAATTGTCTGACCAAGAGCAAGAAATAAGGCGACGGCCCATAGATAAAAAGTATAATCTTTAAATCTGCTGAGATAACTCCCAATCCTTGGAAACGTAACTTGAATAAGCAGAGCAATAAAAAACGGGAGGCCTATGACTGGTCCTATCTTTTTGAAAACCAGGAAGAAAGATGTCCAAAAAGGCATATCTTGTTGCTGACCGATGAATGAAAAATAGATAGGAGCAACCACTGCAACCATTATATTTCCGACAATAGTATATGCTGTAACCGTTTCTCTGTCAGCCCCAAGCATAGTAGATATCACTACAATGGAAGCGGCGACGGGGCAAAGTATGCCAATCAAAACGGCCTGAGCCACAACTTCATTTTTAAATAAATAATGAACCGTAAAATATGCCGCAAGACTGATCACAATCTGAAAGAACATGATAATATAATTCAGTTTGGAAATGTGCAGTTTACGCAAGTCTATCGCCACAAAATTGAGGATTAAAATTGCGAAGACAAAGTAGGGAGCCAGGTATGCATATTTTCCGCAAAAGCCGTGAAAAATTAATCCAAGAATAATTGCTATTGGAAGTATATAGCTGCGGAATCTGGACATGTTAAAATAATTTTAATTCCGGCAGTAACCGGTAAGTCATTCTGTGATATTTGGTTGCGCCATATTTTTCTATAGCGGCCCTATGTTCTTTTGTGGGATAAGCCATGTTTTTATCCCAGCCGTACTGCGGAAATTCCTTTGCAATTTTTAACATGTAAGCATCCCTGCCGGTTTTTGCAAGAATGGAAGCGGCTGCTATTGAAGCATATGTGGCATCTCCTTTAACAATACACTTGTGCTGAATTTTTTTGTATGGTTTGAATTTGTTGCCGTCCACAATTATTGATTTGGGCTGAGGTTTAAGTTTGTTCAGCGCCTTGTGCATTGCTTTTATTGAAGCATTAAGAATGTTTATTTTGTCTATCTCTTTTGGAGAAACACTTGCAATGCCGTAACTTACAGCTTCTTTCATAATAATGGGACGCAGTTCATCTCTCTGTTTTTTTGTAAGCTGCTTGGAGTCATTGAGCAACGGATGATAAAAATCTTTTGGTAAAATTACGGCGGCGGCATAAACAGGACCGGCAAGACATCCGCGTCCCGCCTCATCACATCCCGCCTCTACAACGTCCGGGTTCAAAAAAGGTTTAAGATTTGCCATTTGAAAAAAAGCAGCAGACGTTGTTGCGCTGCTGCTTTAAATTGATTTTCAGTTTATTAAAGTTGCGAAAGAAGTTTTTTTACAGCTTGCACAATTGCGCTGCCCTCGGCTTTTCCGGCAAGTTGCTTTGTTGCGGTTCCCATAACTTTTCCCAAATCGGAGATTTTAGTTGCTCCAACCGCTGCAATAATTTTCTTAAGCTCTGCTTCCAGTTCCTCTGCAGAAAGCTGTTTTGGAAGAAACCCCTCCATGTGTTTTGCCTCTGCCAACTCATTGTCTGCCAGGTCTTGGCGATTGTTCTGCTTATAAAGATCTGCGCTCTCATAGTGCTGCTTTACAAGTTTCTGAATCAACTTAACCACATCAGAATCTGCAAGCTCTTTTGCCGCTCCACCCGCCGCCGTCTTGGCAAGCAGAATTTCAGACTTCACAGCTCTAAGAGCCTCTAACTTAACCTTATCCTTGGCTATCATAGCAGCCTTGATCCCGTCCTGTATTTGTTGCTCTAAACCCATAATTTTTATTTTTTATCTCTGTCGCGACAGAAGTTATTTTCAACTATTTTTCTTCTTGTTTTGGCGCCGTTGATGTGATGTATAACTCTTTCATTTGAACATCATCAATATATGACGGAGCATCTGCCATCACGTCTCTGCCCATATTATTCTTAGGGAATGCAATGTAATCTCTGATTGTATCTTGTCCGCCAAACAAAGCGCAGAAACGGTCAAAGCCAAATGCAAGTCCGCCGTGAGGAGGTGCTCCAAACTTAAATGCATTCATCAAGAATCCAAATCTGTATTCCGCCTGCTCTTTTGTAAAGCCCAGAATTTCAAACATTCTGTGCTGAACTTTGGAATCATGAATTCTTATAGAACCTCCGCCGACTTCTGTTCCGTTGAGAACAAAGTCATAAGAATTTGCTTTTACTTCAGCCAAGCCATATTTATCATCTGAATAATATTTATCCATATCTTCAGGTTTTGGAGCTGTGAACGGGTGGTGCATTGCATAAAATCTTTGGGTCTCATCATCCCATTCCAGCAATGGGAAGTCATAGACCCACAATGGTTTATAAATACTGTTGTCTCTCAGTCCGAGACGGTTGCCCATCTCAAGTCTTGTGGTGCCAAGTGCAACTTGTGTCTTATGTTTGTCTCCGCACATTACTAGAATCAAATCATTCTCTTTGGCTTCAACAACTTCCGCTATGTTCTTTAATTCTTCCGGAGAGTAAAATTTATCAACGGAAGATTTAATACTTCCGTCTGTATTTAACTTTATGTAAATCAAACCTTTTGCTCCAACCTGAGGACGCTTAACCCATTCTGTCAGTTCATCAATTTGTTTGCGGCTGTAATCTGCACAGCCAGGAACGGCAATCGCCCCAACATATTTTGCACTGTCAAAAACGGAGAAGCCCTTGCCCTGAACATTTTTTGTAATCTCATGGATAAGCATCTCAAAACGCATATCGGGCTTATCTGAACCGTAATGTGCAAGTGCCTCATCATAAGGCATTCTCAGGAACGGCGCAGTAAAATCTTTATGCAGCACGGTTTTGAATAAATGCTTTACCAGACCCTCAAACATTTGCAGAACATCTTCTCTCTCAACAAAAGACATCTCACAATCTATCTGTGTAAATTCCGGCTGACGGTCTGCGCGCAAGTCCTCATCTCTGAAGCATCTTACAATCTGAAAGTAACGGTCATAACCCGCAACCATAAGCAATTGTTTAAATTGCTGCGGACTTTGGGGCAGAGCATAAAATTGTCCGGGGTTCATTCTGGACGGAACCACAAAATCTCTTGCACCTTCCGGAGTCGACTTTATAAGACAAGGAGTCTCAATTTCCATGAAATTATTGCCGTCCAAATATTTGCGAGCCTCAAGAGCCATGGTGTGTCTTAACATCAAGGCATTCTTAAGAGGGTTGCGGCGCAAATCCAGATATCTGTATTTTGCTCTTAAATCCTCTCCGCCATCTGTTTGGTCCTCAATTGTGAATGGAGGCGTGACGGCAGGGTTAAGAATTGTAAGTTTGCTAAGTTTAATTTCAATATCGCCAGTGGGTATTTTGGAGTTCTTGCTTTGTCTTTCCGCCACAATCCCTTTTGCCTGAAGCACATACTCTCTTCCAAGCTGATTAAGTATATCTGTAACTTCCCTTGGTCCGTTATCATCTGTAACCAATTGAGTGATCCCGTATCTGTCTCTTAAATCCACAAAATTCAGACTTCCCATCTTTCTGATTCTCTGTACCCAACCGGCAAGCGTAACCTGTTTTCCGGCATCTGAAAGGCGCAATTCTCCGCATGTGTGTGTTCTGTACATATATTAAAATGTTAAATTTTATGCTTTATTTTTGAGCCCTCAAAGGTACTAAAAATTATATACCTTTGTAATAATCAACTAAATGAGGATGAGCAGATATAACAATAAGAGTATCAGTGCGGAAGGCGGAAAAAAGAAATACGGCCGCGGCAAACCTTTAAGACCTAATGGCGGGGTATGGGCTAAAAAAGCTTTGGGTCAGCACTTTCTGAAAGATGAATCCGTCGCGATGGATATAGTGGATGCCTTGCTTATCCCATATACAAAAGAGGATGAGATTGCTTATGATAAAGGGGAGCCGTACAAGGAGCAGATTAATGTTCTGGAGATTGGTCCCGGTACCGGAGTGCTTACAAAGTATCTGCTGGAGAATAAAAAAATAAAACTGGAAGTTGCAGAGATAGATGACGAGTCAATAGCATTTCTGAAATCCAAGTTTCCGCAACTGCTTTATACTCTGCAAAAAAGAGATTTTCTTACAATAGACCCTCATGATATTTTTCAGGGACAGTTTTTTATTATAGGCAATTTTCCGTACAACATCTCTTCTCAAATTTTCTTTAAGATTTTGGAGTACAGAGATTCTGTCCCTCAGGTTGTGTGCATGTTGCAAAAAGAGGTGGCGGAGAGGCTGGCTTCCGGACCCGGAAATAAATCTTACGGCATACTTTCCGTTTTGTTGCAGGCTTGGTATAACATTGAATATCTGTTTACTGTTGACAACACGGTTTTTATGCCGCGTCCAAAAGTTCAGTCTGCCGTAATCCGTTTAATTAGGAATGAAAGAAAATCCCTCGGCTGTGATGAGGAGCTTTTCAAAGCCATCATCAAGACCTGCTTCAACCAGCGTAGAAAAACTATTCGCAACTCCATAAAGCCGCTTTTAAATAAACTTCCGAGCGTTGGCGGTTCAAGCTCCGGTTCAGATGGTTCAAGTACCTGTTCAGAAGATTTAAGCTCCGGTTCAGAGAATTTAAATAACGGTTTAGAGGATTTAAGATATGGTTCAGATGGTTCAAGTTTTGATTCAGAGGATTTAAGATATGGTTCAGAAAGTTCAAATAACGGTTTAGAGGATTTAAGATATGGTTCAGATAATTCAAGTTTTGATTCAGAGGATTTAAGTTCTGGCATATCTAAGGATATAAGACTCGGGCGTCTTGAAGCTACCGATCTGCTGGATGCTCGTCCGGAACAGCTTGGTGTAGAAGATTTTGTAAAGCTTGCAAAAACCATCGGATAAATTTTTCAAGGTTTAAATCCGGATTAATGATAGCAAGGCAAAAAACCAGGCTGAATTTTCCAGTCTGGTTTTTTTCTTGCCCGTGCGTTTTGTGTGCCGTTAGCCGTATGCACCGCATCCAAGTAACACTTTTTTATTTTTTTAACCACAGCGGTGCATGCTTAACCCATTTCCCTTTTTCCGTGCTGCTGCTTCACTCAATCTGCACACTCAATCTGCACACTCAATCCGCACACTCAATCCGCACACTCAATCTGCACACTCAATCTGCACACTCAATCTGCACACTCAATCCGTACACTCAATCTGCATATTTCAGCCGCATTCATACTCTGCCACCATGCACCCCATACCCCACCCCTCACACAGATCTTAGGATGCAGATTTTCTACCTCCGCTAGAGGGACCCAGAAAGGCTAAATTTTCCCTACGTGATTATCAGCTACTTACGGCGGATTCTGATTTTCTAGTGTACTTTATACGTTGTCACACGCTGTTAATAAGCTAGTTACATTTTTGCCTTTCTGTGCATTCTGAGAGGGGTTGCAAAATGGCTCCTAAGAGTACATTTAGATGGGTTTGTTACGCAAGGGTAAATTTATAGGAAGTTGTTACTCAAGCGTACATTCATAGGAGTCTGTTACGCAAGGGTACATTTATAGTAGTTTGTTACTCAAGCGTACATTCATAGGTGTCTGTTACGGAAGGGTACATTTATAGTAGTTTGTTACTCAAGCGTACATTCATAGGAAGTTGTTACTCAAGAATAAACTTATAGGAGTTTTTTACACGTGTAGAAAAGTTTTCATAAATTTGATTCGCGATGGTCCCCCAAACCAAAAACGTTAAATATCATTCATAAAATAAACCGTCAAGATAAAATAGTGTTGCCTTTAT
>JAQWEK010000009.1 GCA_028704975.1 Bacteroidales bacterium
GCAGTAAAAACCGCCACAATACAAAAAATACCAATACTAACTCCGAGTAGAGATAAAAAAGTGCGGAATTTATTGCTTTTAAGCTCATTATAAGCAAATATCATCCCTTCTTTAAGCAACCTTAAGACCACCCTGGCCTTCTTAAGAATATTTTGCTTCTTCATAATTCAACCTTCTCCTGTTAATTTTTTTTCTCTAGTCCAAGCTTCTTTTTCATATCCCTTAATGCATCAAAAGCATCCATCGGAGACATTGTATTTAAATCTAACGATTCTAATTTTTTCTTTAAGTCCACAAGCAGCGGGTCATCCAGCTGGAAAAATGAGAGCTGCAAACTATCATCCTCCTTTTTCTTGTGTTCTTTATTATGTTCATTCTCAGCTTGTTCCTTTTCCATTGCAGTAAGCTTTTTCTGCGCTGCGTCAATTACAGCAGCGGGCATACCCGCCATATTTGCAACATGTATTCCAAAACTGTGAGCAACTCCACCCGCACACAACTTTCTCAAAAATATAACCTTATCTCCCGTCTCTTTTACCGCAATATGATAATTTTTAACTCTTGGATACAACTTCTCAAGTTCATTAAGTTCATGATAGTGCGTTGCAAAAAGCGTCTTTGCCTTCATTCCGTTTTGATGAATATATTCCACTATAGCCCAGGCAATTGACATACCGTCAAAAGTACTGGTTCCGCGGCCTATTTCATCTAACAGCACAAGACTTCTCTGCGACAAGTTATGAAGTATTGTTGCCGTCTCTATCATCTCCACCATAAATGTGGACTCGCCCTGTGAAATATTATCAGAGGCTCCAACTCTTGTAAAGATCTTGTCAACCAAGCCTATAGAAGCGCTCTTTGCCGGAACAAAAGAACCTGCCTGCGCCAGCAAAACAATTAAAGCCGTTTGCCTTAACAGCGCGCTCTTACCCGCCATATTAGGACCCGTCAAGATTATAATTTGTTGATTATCATTATCCAGTATCAGATCATTTGCTACGTATTTCTCCCCGGCCGGCATCATTGTTTCCAAAACGGGATGACGTCCCTGCTCAATTTCTATTTTGTAGCCGTCATTAATTTGCGGCCTGCTATATTTATTCTCATCTGCAAGCTGAGCAAATCCCGCAAGACAATCTATTGCCGCTATTGCACTGCAAGTAACCTGAATAGAAGAAATTTCAGATTGAATCGCCTTAACCAGTTCTTGATAAATCCGTCCCTCTATTTCATAAATTCTGGACTCTGCTCCAAGAATTTTCTCTTCATATTCCTTCAGCTCCGGAGTAATATATCTTTCCGCACTAACCAGCGTTTGCTTTCTAATCCATTCCTGCGGAACTTTATCTTTATATGTATTTCTTACCTCCAGATAATACCCAAAAACATTATTGTAACTTATTTTTAATGAGGATATTCCTGTTCTATCGCTCTCTCTTTTCTGCAAATCAATCAGGTACTCTTTGCTGTTGCGTGAAATATTTCTTAGCTCATCCAGTTCCTTGTTAACCCCGCTCGCAATTATGTCCCCCTTGCCAAGAATTGAAGCGGGATTCTCTGCCATATCAGTTGCAATGAGATTAGCAAGATATTTAAACTCTTTAAGGTCCCGATTGTATTGAGAAAGCGGAGAGACCAAATCTGAAATTGGTTTTATTTGGTCCAGTCCGCGTCTTAATTGAACTGTCTCTCTGGGTGAAATTTTTCCTGCGGCAGCACGTCCAAGAATTCTCTCCATATCTCCAATCTCCCCCAATTTCTTTTGGACATCAATTCTAATATCCTTGTGCTCAACAAAATATTGAACCGCATCATATCTTTTCTCTATCTCTTCAGATTCTTTAAGCGGCATCCCAATCCAAGAACGCAAAAGACGCGCCCCCATAGGAGAAGAGGTTTTATCCACAACGCTAATCAGAGAAACACCTCCCGCAGCAACCGTAGTAAATACCTCCAAGTTTCTAACAGTGAACTTATCCAGCCAAACAAAATTTTTCTCGTCTATTCTGGATACGGAATTTATTTGTGCAGCATCCGTTATATGATTTTGCTCCAGATAAAATAGCGCAGCACCGGCAGCAGTTTTTGCAAGGGTCAAACCGTCTATTCCAAAGCCCTTAAGCGCTTTGTCTCCAAACTGTTTCTTTAATTTATCTTCACATGCTTCCGGGACAAAGGCCCAATCATCCATTGATGTAATATAGAAATCTTCTCCAAATTTTTTCTTGAAGCCCGCCTCGTATCCCTTCTGCAGAAGCATCTCCTTGGGTTTCATATCAGACAGCAGAACTTCCAGATAATCAAGTGTTCCCTGCGCCACCTTAAATGTTCCCGTGGAAACATCAACAAACGCAACGCCACCCTCATCTCCGGAAAAAAACATTGCACATAAAAAATTGTTCTCTTTTAAATCCAGCAGTTGCTCATTATAAGCCACCCCCGGCGTAACAAGCTCAGTGACACCTCTTTTAACAATGTTCTTTGCAAACTTTGGGTCTTCCAGCTGATCACAGACAGCAACTTTGTATCCCGCACGCACCAGCTTGGGAAGATAATTATCAATGGCGTGATGAGGAAAGCCGCACAATTCAACAGCTGTCGGGACCCCGTTAGAACGCTTTGTAAGTACAATTCCAAGCACCTTGCTGGTGGTTATGGCGTCATCTCCGTAAGACTCATAAAAATCCCCAACGCGCATAAGTATCAAGGCCTCAGGATACTGAGCCTTAAACTTATAATATTGCTTCATCAGCGGCGTGTCTAAATTCCTCTCTGCCATAGCAACGCAAAATTAGCATAATAAATCAAAAGGAACGAGCAATCCCGTCAAATTCCTATCTTTGTAGATATTGCAGCAATATTTAAATAAGTGGCTTAAAACAATGAAAATTTTTAAAAATTTAATCTCGACAGTTTTACTTTTTGCTCTGGTGTTAACCGGCGGGAGCATCTCTGCCAAAAAAGTTACAGTCTCTTCTCAGACTAAAAAAGACATCAATGCAGACATAGCGCAGATAATGAAAGAGTTCAACACTGTCGGACTTGGCGTTGCCGTTGTCAGAAACGGTCAAATTGTTTATGCAAATTCTTGGGGATACAAAAATTTAGAGAACAAAACGCCATTAAAAAATGATGATATCTTTAGAATAGCGTCTATCTCTAAATCATTCACTTCTACCGCAATAATGCAATTGGTGGAGCAAGGAAAAATCTCCCTTGATGAAGATGTATCTGATTTAATAGGATTTAAAGTCAGAAATCCAAAATATCCCGATGTAAAAATTACCGTAAAAATGTTGCTGTCACATACTTCCAGTTTAAATGACAGCGAGGGATATTTTACAATAGATGTTATAGACCCTTCTAAATCAAAGACTTATTATAAGGCATACAATGATTACAAACCCGGAACCGGATATGAATACGCCAACCTTGGATATAATACTTTGGGAACTATTTTGGAGAGAGTAAGCGGGGAAAGATTTGACCGGTATATTGTTAACCACATTCTTAAACCGCTTAATGTTTACGGCGGTTATTGGGTTGCAAGCTTGGACAAGAGCAAATTTGTCAATTTGTACAATTGGAATAACGATACCAAAAAATATGACGTCAGACCGGAGGCTTATGACCCGCGGACTGAACAAATTGCCAATTATCAAATGGGGCGCTCTACGGCCGTTTTCTCCCCTACTGGCGGAATGAAGCTTTCACCTACCGGACTTGCAACCGTTATGATGATGCACATGGGGCTTGGAACTTACAACGGCAAAAAAATCATAAGCAAGGAGAGTGCTGAAATGATGCAATCTGCACAATTTGGTCCCGATGATGAATATGATCATTATGGCTTTGCATTAAGGAGAGGATATGAATTGCTGGACGGTTATGAAATGATTGGGCATGTGGGTGAAGCATACGGCGTCCACACTTCTATGTTTTGGAACAGCGACCGCACATTTGGTTTTGTTGTGATGACAAACGGAAATCAGGAAAAGTGGGAAAGAGGTTTTATGGCCATCCATCGCAGAGTAGATAAATGCCTGTACAACAGATTAATCAAAAACACATCTGCAGATACGCGCAAGGCGGAGATAGAAAAAATGGAAAATCATGATGCCACAATAAACAGGCAGATTGATAGCATTATGAAGGTTAATGAAGCGGTCGGACTGGGCGTTGCGGTTGTTAAGGACGGACGCATAATTTACAGAAACACATGGGGATACAAAAATTTGGAAAACAAGACTCCGCTTGCTGAAGATGATTTATTCAGGATTGCCTCCATTTCAAAATCTTTCACCGCCACATCCATAATGCAGCTTGTTGAACAGGGTAAATTGAGTTTGGATACGGATGTATCTGATTTGGTTGGCTTTAAGGTGCGAAATCCAAAATATCCCGATGTTAAAATTACTTTGTACATGCTGCTTTCTCATTCATCCAGTTTGAACGACAGTCAGGGATATTTTACACTTGATGTTATAAATCCCAAAAAATCAAAAGATTACGCAAAAGCTTACAATGACTATTGCCCGGGAACTAAATATAAATACTGCAATTTAGGTTATAATACGCTAGGAACTATTTTGGAAAGAACAAGCGGCGAGAGATTTGATCAATATGTTGTACACCACGTACTTAATCCATTATTTGTTTACGGCGGGTACTGGGTTGCAAGCCTGGACTCATCTAAATTTGTAACGCTTTATGATAAAAATGAGAAGACCGGGAAATATGAGCCTCAGCCGGAAGCTTATGACCCAAGAACAGAGCAAATAGCTAATTATCAGATGGGTTATTCTACTCCTGTATTTTCTCCAACAGGCGGAATGAAGCTTTCACCAACGGGATTGGCAACGGTTATGATGATGCACATGGGACTTGGCAAGTATATGGATATGAGGATAATAAAACCGGAAAGCGCGCTTCTTATGCAAAGCAGACTGGTTGGTCCTACAGACGAGGGAGATGATTATGGATTTGCAATCAGAACGTCAAAACAGTTGCTGGACGGCAAAACAATGATAGGTCATACGGGAAGCGCTTACGGGGTTTTCACGTCCATGTTCTGGAACAGAGAGCGCACATTTGGAATTGTTGTAATGACAAACGGATGTAATGGGAGAATGGACCATCATTTTATGTCAATACATCGCGATGTTGATAAATGTCTGTATGACAATTTAATAAAAGGAACTGAGGCTGACAGATAAATAAAATCAGTATTCACATCACGACGGGTTAGCAACAGATGAAGAAGGTATTGGTTATAACGTATTATTGGCCTCCGGCGGGAGGAAGCGGAGTTCAGCGATGGTTGAAGTTTGCAAAATATCTTCCGCAATTTGGATGGCAGCCTGTTATTTATACCCCGCTGAATCCGGAAGTCAATTCGGAGGATGCCTCTCTTGCAAAGGACATAGCTCCTGATATTAAAGTTATAAAACGCAAGATTCTAGAACCTTACACCATTTATAAAATACTATCGGGAAAAAAGAAAAATACAAAGATTCAGGCAAATGCCGTGGCTCAGAATAATTCCGGCGGTATTTCCGTTTTCATAAGAGGAAATTTTTTTATTCCGGATCCAAGAATATGGTGGGTTAAACCGTCCGTAAAATTTTTAAAAAAATATTTGACAAAGAACCATGTCGATGCTATTATAAGTACGGGGCCTCCTCAGTCTATGCATCTGATTGCAAGAAAATTGCATGCAGAATTAGACATTCCGTGGATTGCCGATTTCAGAGATCCTTGGACAAAAATCTTTTATTTTAAACATCTGAATCTTACAAAGTTCGCCCGCAAGAAACATGAGAAGTTGGAGCAAGGAGTTATTGATGAAGCTGATAGGGTTGTTGTTGTCTCTCCTCAGATGAAGGAAGATTTCGGCTCAATGACCAAAACTCCCATATCTTTAATAACCAATGGTTTTGATCCGGATGATTTTAAGAGCAACAATCAAGGTAAGGCGGAAAAAGAAGTTGCTTTAAAAATTGACGCGTTCACAAAGAATAAATTTACTATTGTGCAGACCGGACTTCTTACGGATGCCGCCAATCCGGATTTGTTTTGGAGAGAGCTTGGAGCAAAAGCGGTAGAAGAGAGCGATTTTAAAAAGGATTTTTTGTTTGTAACAATGGGACAGATGGATGCTTCCGTTACCAGAGAAATAGAGGAAGCAAATCTCACGGGAAACGTAAAAGACCTTGGTTACACTCCTCATTCAGAGGCTATTGCGTGGCAGAAAAGAGCGGATTTACTGCTCCTACCTCTAAGAAAAGAGAAAGAGGCAAAAGCAATTCTGACCGGAAAGTTTTTTGAATACCTTGCAAGCGGTTCTAAGATTCTTGCTTTTGGCCCGCGCAACAGTAATCTTGGAGACGCAATGCGTGAAACACAGTGCGGTACAATTTGCGAATATGAAAACGGCGGCGGCATAAGAAAAGCGATTGATGCCGCTTATGAAGAATTTAAAAAAACCACGGCGGCAAACAGCGGTTCAACGGAAATAAATTCACCCGCAAAGAGCATCTCTCCCGCAGCGCAACAATATGCCAGACCCGTTCTGGCCGGGCAATTTGCAGAACTCTTAAATGAATTAAAAAAATAAAATATATGTCAGAGTTAAAAACACAAAGTCGGTCTAAAAAATTATTGCCTTACATTCTGGCAATTCTTGTCTTTATAATCATAGGATATTCCTATGCACCTTACACATTACAGGGGAAGGTTGTAAATCAATCAGATATATCAAGCTGGAATGGAATGGCAAATGAGATTGTAACCTGGAATGACGCTCATCCCGGGGATAGAACTTTGTGGACAAACTCAATGTTTTCCGGTATGCCGGCAACTACTATTTCTGTTAAATATCACGGAGATTTCACCCAATATATTTATGATTTGCTTTTCATTGGACAGCGACCCGCAAGTTATTTAATTATCTGTATGATAGGAGCTTTCTTGATGTTCCTGGCCTTTGGAGTCAACATATGGCTTGCAATATTGGGGGCAATTGCAATGGCATTTTGTTCCTACAACATGCAAATAATTCAAGTCGGGCATAACTCAAAAATGATAGCAATTGCATTTATGCCTTGGGTTATAGCTTCTCTTGTTTACGCCTATAAGAGGAACTGGCTGTGGGGTGCTATTTTCTTTGCCTTCGCTTTAAGTTTCCAAATAAAAGCCAATCATCCCCAAATAACTTATTACCTGGCAATCATCGTATTAGGATTTGTCATCTGGCAGCTTTGCGATGCCTTGAAAGGCAAAACATTTCCAAAATTTTTTAAGATTTCACTTGCCGTTTTAATAGCCGGCTTGCTTGGAATTGCAACAAACATAAATCATTTGTGGCCTACTTATGAGTATGCAAAACATACAATGAGAGGGGGAACGGAACTTACACAAAACACCCCTGCCGGACTGACTAAATCTGTCGGTGGGAACAAGAGCAGAAACGGCTTGGATTTGGAGTATGCAACACAATGGTCCTATGGAATAAATGAAACGCCAAACTTATTTATTCCCAACTTTAACGGCGGTTCATCTGCCGGCGCATTATCGGAAAAATCAGAGACTTATAAAATAATCTCTCAAAATTATCAAGGTGCGGATAAGGCGATTCAGCAGATGCCCACATACTGGGGTCCTCAATCTTTTACGGCGGGGCCGATGTACATGGGAGCTATTTGTATCTTTTTATTTTTGCTTGGTTTCTTTGTTCTTAAAGGAGGCTTGAAGTGGTGGGTTGGATGCGTTACCCTTTTAGCGCTGATGCTTTCATGGGGCTCTCATTTTATGGGACTTACAGAATTATTCTTTAACTATGCCCCACTTTATAATAAGTTCAGAACGGTCTCAATGATACTTGTCATCTTGCAGGTAATGATCCCCATACTTGCCGTACTTGCTGTAAATGAGATGATTAACGGGAACATTAAAAAAGAGGAGGCCAAAAAAGCAATGTGGTGGGCGCTTGGAATTACGGGCGGCTTTGCATTGCTGTTTGCCGTATTCCCTTCTCTTGCAGGCAGTTTTACCGGCCAATCAGATTCACAGCTGCCTAAAGAAATTGCCGCTTCTTTAGCTCTGGACAGAATCTCTCTATTGAGAGCAGATGCCTTCCGCTCTTTGATTTTTGTTCTGCTTGCAGCAGCAACGCTATGGTACGGATTTACTAAAAAATTAAAACCGATACATGCTACAATTATCCTTATTGTTCTGGTAATCTTTGATATGTGGAACATAGACAAGAGATATTTGAGCAGCAGTGATTTTGTAAGCAAACAGGAATTTACAAGCGTGCTTAACAAACGCCCCGTAGATGAAATGATATTAAATGACAAGACACCTGATTATAGAGTTCTGGATTTATCCGTTGACCCCTTCAATAATGCATATACAAGTTACTGGCATAAAACAATTGGAGGTTATTCTCCTGCAAAATTGCAGCGTTATCAAGATTTGATTGAACATGACATTATGCCTGAGATTCAAGCTGTTGCAAAAGAACTTGACAGCGCCAAAACAATAACGGAAGCAAATGCCGCAATAACTTATCATCCTGTATTAAGCATGCTAAATACAAGATATATAATACTGAACGCTAAAACACCTCCGCTGGTAAATAGCTATGCATTAGGAAATTGCTGGTTTGTTAATAATGTTGTACCGGCGCGGGATGCAAATGACGAGATGGGCAAACTGCAGTCAATTGACCCACATAAAACTGCCGTTGTTTCAAAAGATTTCCTGGAAAAAGATGTACAACTTAAACAATTCTCAGCCGCTTCAAAAGATACCGCTGCAGATTTCTCATCTATAGCATTAACATCTTACGCTCCAAACAAATTGATTTATCATTATACTGCAAAGAGTCCAAAGGTTGCGTTATTCAGCGAGGTTTACTACAACCCCGGATGGACGGCAACATTAAAGAACCAGTCGGGAGAAAAAGAGTTAAACATTTTCCGCGCCAACTGGATTTTAAGAGGTCTGGTTCTTCCTGCAGGCGAGGGAGATATAACGTTTTTCTTTGAACCTAAGAGCTTCACAAAAGGCGAGCTTTATTCAGAAATTGCAAGTGGTATTTTAATCCTTCTTTTGATTGGCGGCATTGTTTACAGTGTTATAAAGAGGAGAAAATTACAGCCCGTTGCCGATTAAATCAGACCGTTAATCATAATCAGGGCCACTCCTATAGGCGCAAGATACTTTATAAGCAACAGTACCGTACTTAAAAACCACGGAGAATAATTGTATTTTCCACTGCTTGTAAATTCATCTTTGAAATCTTTTTTACTAAGCCTCCAGCCGACAAAAAGTACTGCCAGCAAGCCTCCGCCTGTCATAAGCACATTTGCGGATATAAAATCAAAGAAATCAAAAATATTCTTCTTAAAAATATGCACCCCGCTCAAAGCCCCTTGTGAAAGAGCGCATAGCGTACCTAAAATCAAGACTACTGAAAAAGAGAGCAACGTGGCCTTCATGCGATTTGCCTTAAATTCCTCTATCAGGTATGCAACCATAACTTCCAGCAAAGAGATAGAGGAAGAGATGGCGGCAATAAACATGATAAAGAAGAACAGAATTCCCATCAGCCATCCAAAAGGCATATTTGCAAAGACATACGGAAGAGTCACAAATGCAAGCCCGGGACCTTGCGTTGGAGAGATGCCGTATGAAAATACAGATGGCATTATTGCTATACTTGCAAGTATAGCAACCATTGTATCCGCAAGTGCCGTTAGTCCGGACGTTTTAAACAAATTGTCTTTTTTGTTTGAATATGAAGCATAGGTAATAATTGTGCCGCATCCCAAGGATAAAGAGAAAAATCCCTGGCCCAAAGCTGCTATCACAGTACTAGTTGTAACCTTAGACCAGTCTGGCTTAAAAAGAAATTTCATTCCCTCTCCGGAGCCCGGCAATGTAAGAGACCTAACCATAATTACAATAAGCAACACAAACAACACAGGCATCATTACTTTGTTGCATTTCTCTATGCCGTTCTTTACACCCATAAGAACTACAGCACAGGTGCATACTAGAAATATCAACATGTAAAAAGTGTTTTTAGTACTTGATGTGGAGACACTTGTGAAAATGTTATTAAATGCTCCCTGGTCCGCAACTGAAAATTTCATCCCAATTGCCTTAATCAAATAATCAATTGTCCAGCCTCCGACAACACAATAAAATGACAAAACCGTTGTTACTCCAAGCACACAAACAAGCCCGGCATATTTCCACTTGGAACCGGGCGCAAGTACTTTAAAAGCTCCATAAACATCTTGCTGACTGCGTCTTCCAATTACAAATTCGGAAATCATTCCCGGCAAACACAAGAAAACAACGCATATCAAATAAATAATGATAAACGCAGCGCCGCCGTTTGTTCCCACCAAGTACGGGAACCTCCAGAGATTGCCAAGTCCTACTGCTGAACCTATTAGCGCAATAAGTGTCCCGAATGAACTGCCAAATCCGTCCTGCCTTGCCATAAGTTTTTAATATTTTTGGTACGTAATGAATTGGAAATCAATATTATTTTCGGCATCATGCATAACCGGAGATTTTTTTATCTCGGTCCATTCTGTCATTTTTATTTCCGGGAAAAAAGTATCCGCTCCTTCCTTATGAGAATAAATTTTTGTGATATATAATCTGTCGGCGAATTTAAAAAATTCTTTATAGATACTGCCTCCGCCTATTACAAAGAACTCATCATTAGAGTTTTGCGCATAGCGGGCAAGTTGTTCAAAATCATTTGCCAATTCAACCGATGTGTTGGACGGGGTTCCGTCTTTTTTTAATTTTGAAACTTCCGGCAGCGGAAAATTTTGATGTGACACAATAATATTTCTTCTGCCCGGAAGCGGACGCCCTATTGATTCAAACGTTTTTCTCCCCATGATCACAGGATTACCCAAAGTGGCGGCCTTAAAGTATTTAAGGTCTTCACTTATATGCCAAAGGAGCTTGTTTTTTATCCCGACAGCTCCGTCTTCCGCTACTGCAACAATAAGAGACAACATCTTATCTATAACAATTGATATTTACAAAATATTAAAACCCTGCATATTATACGGCAATAGGAGCTTTGATGGAAGGCCACGGATTATAATCTGCAAGTTCAAAATCTTCATACTTAAAAGAGAATATATCTTTTTGGTCTCCGTGTATGATCATCTTTGCAAGTGGTCTCGGCTCTCTGGAAAGTTGCTCTTTAACTTGCTCAAAATGATTAAGATATATATGGGCATCACCCAACGTATGTACAAAATCTCCCAGCTTGAAGCCGCACACTTTGGCAATCATCATTGTGAACAATGCATAAGATGCTATGTTAAAAGGAACTCCCAAAAATGTGTCCGCGCTCCTTTGATAAAGCTGGCATGATAACGTATTATCCGCTACATAAAATTGGAATAGAGAGTGACACGGCGGAAGAGCCATTTTATCAATTTGCGCCACATTCCATGCAGAAATGATTAACCTTCTGGAATCGGGATTTTTCTTTAGCTGATCCATCAAATTTGAGAGCTGATCAATGGTTTGCCCGTTTCCGCAATCCCATCTTCTCCATTGCGCTCCGTAAACCGGGCCAAGCTCGCCTGTTTCATCTGCCCACTCATCCCAAATGCTGACGCCGTGCTCCTTTAAATATTTAACATTGGTATCTCCCTGAATAAACCACAAAAGTTCATAAATAATTGATTTCAAATGTACTTTCTTAGTGGTAAGCAACGGGAATCCGTCATTCAAATGGAATCTCATTTGATATCCAAAAATACTTTTAGTCCCCACTCCAGTTCTATCATGCTTTATAACTCCCTCATGCATAATTTTTTGAAGGAGATCAAGATACTGCTTCATGCTAAATAAATTCTATTTGAAAAGGTTCTATCGCAAAGTTATTTATTTTTCCTCCAAAAAAACATAAGCTCAAAAAGAATAACCCTTTTGACTCTTTTTGTTTCATAATTGTGGCGAAAAAA
Organism: Bacteroidales bacterium; assembly: GCA_028704975.1. GTDB lineage: Bacteria > Bacteroidota > Bacteroidia > Bacteroidales > UBA932 > Egerieousia. The sequence continues at coordinate 12,015 of JAQWEK010000009.1, forward strand.
TTTTCAGCAATATTGGCAAATGATCGCTCGCTCCTCCCAAATATTGCGGACCGTTTAAAGTTTTTTTTAATTTTTCTCCAAGAAACATTTTATCTTTTTGCAGCAGAAAATCAGATTTGAAAATCTCCATGCCGGGGTCAGTACAAAAAATCCACTGTGCGCTTCTGCTATAGTTTTCCAATGATACATCTTTTTTATAAACAAGATGTTGCGATATTAAAAATTGATCCAGCATCTCCCATCTTCCGTTATATTTGTGAGTCCCCTCGTCACTATGAGAGCTTAAAAAAGATGAGGCGCAGTTTTTAAATCCCGACAGATTTTTCAATGGTTCGGATTCCGGAGTGTCATTAAAATCTCCCATGAGAATAATATTTGCATCCGGCCGCGATTGAAGTATGGAGTCTGTAAACCAACGCACTATATTAGAAACCAGCATTCGGTTTCTTAGCGTTCTTTTTGCTCCTCCAAGTTTGGAAGGCCAGTGATTAACTAGCACATGCAGTGTATCTAATTCATTTACAATCCCCTTGGCATAGAGCACCCATCTGGTTTTAAAATTTTTCAAATCTGCATCTTTGCCGCCGGCAACTTTTGAAAGGATGGAACTGTCGGGAATAAAATCGATTTTTAAAAGTTTAAAACGGGACGGCCTGTAAAGAAGAGCCACATCTATGCCGCGCTCGTCTTGTGAGTCTCTATGTATTATCTTGTAATTAAGACGTGCCAGCGGTGTTTCATTCACAAGTTGGTTTAATACAAATCTGTTCTCTACCTCTGCCAGGCCAATAAGCGCCGGAGGTTCCATTCCTACAGCTCCCGTTTCCTCGCTTGCAGAAATAATGACCTTTGCTATGTCATCTCTCTTTTTCTCAAATTTTTTCCATGTCCAGAAGTACTTGCCAAATGGCGTAAAATCATTGTCGTTAGTTCCCGGATTATCAAATGGTTCAAAGAAATTCTCCACATTCCAAAACATCACAATAAGAATAAGAATCTTTCCAACTTCTTTCATAATTTCTTTTTTTGGGGGAGAAATAAAAAGAAGTTAAAGAATAAATCCAAGTAATTTGATGTATTTATTATGAAAAACTGGTAAAATTGTTAAATTTGCATAATTACCGTTAGATAATAACACCGTCATACAAAATATAAGATATGTCAGTAAAATGTGGTATTGTCGGGCTCCCGAATGTAGGTAAGTCCACTCTATTTAATTGTATCAGCTCTGCTAAGGCAGAAGCTGCGAATTTCCCGTTTTGTACTATTAATCCTCAAATAGGATTTACCTCTGTTCCGGATGAAAGGTTAGAAACGCTGGTAAAAATGGTTCACCCAAAGAACATTGTTCCGGCTACAGTAGAAATTGTAGACATTGCCGGGCTTGTAAAAGGAGCCAGCAAGGGAGAGGGTCTTGGAAATCAATTTCTTGCAAATATAAGAGAAACAGATGCAATCTTACATGTGCTAAGATGTTTTGATGATACAAATATTGTTCATGTTAATGGCAGCGTAGACCCTATGAGAGATAAGGAAATTGTTGATACGGAGTTGCAAATTAAAGATTTAGAGACTGTAGAGAGCAGACTGTCTAAAGTTCAGAAACAGGCAAAGACCGGCGGAGACAAGGACGCGCTTAAGCTTTGCAATGTACTGGAACAATACAAGGCGGCGCTGGAAAAAGGCAAATCTGCAAGGACGGTAACTTTTGAAAACAAAGATGAGCAAAAACTTGCAAAGGAGTTGTATTTGCTTACAAATAAGCCTGTTATGTATGTTTGTAATGTGGATGAGAAGAGCGCAAAGAACGGAAATGCTTATGTGGAAAAAGTGAGAGAGACCGTTAAAGATGAGGGGGCGGAGATTTTGGTGCTTGCCGCAAAGATTGAGTCTGATATTGCAGAGATGGAAACTTATGAGGATAAAAGAATGTTTCTTGATGAGATGGGATTAAAAGAGTCAGGCGTAGTGCGTTTAATACAAAGCGCTTACAGGCTGCTTAATCTTGAGACATTTTTTACTCAGGGAGAACCTGAGGTTAGAGCGTGGACTTACAACAAGGGGGATAAAGCGCCTCAAGCGGCGGGAGTTATCCATACTGATTTTGAAAGGGGGTTTATTAGAGCAGAAGTGATTAAGTTTCAAGATTTTGTGAAATACGGCTCAGAGGCGGCATGCCGTGCTGCAGGAAAACTTGCCACTGAAGGAAAAGATTACACGGTTCAAGATGGTGATATTATGCATTTTCTATTTAATGTCTAGTGTCTAATATTTAATCTGTCGGGAGCCGCAATTAAATAAAACAACTTGTTAATATTGAATTGATGCTTAATAAAAATCTATTATTGGGTGATGAAGCGCTCGCCCTTGGCGCGCTTAACGCGGGAATTACAGGCGTATATGCCTACCCAGGAACACCCTCGACAGAAATTACCGAATTCATTCAGCGACAGCAACTTACAAAAGAACGCGGTATCCACAGCGAGTGGAGTTGCAATGAAAAAACAGCTATGGAGAGCGCATTAGGCACATCGTATGCCGGCAAACGAGCGCTGGTATGCATGAAACACGTGGGGATGAATGTCTGTGCAGACGCATTTATTAATTCCGGCGTTACTGGGGCCAACGGCGGTTTGGTGGTAACAGCCTGTGACGATCCTTCTATGCACTCATCTCAAAATGAGCAAGATTCTCGTTTCTATGCAGATTTTGCAATGATACCCTGCTTTGAGCCGAGCAATCAACAGGAGGCATATGATCTTGTAAATGAAGCGTTTGACTATAGCGAGAAATTTAAAATCCCCGTACTTATGCGTCTGACCACACGTATGGCACATTCACGTGCAGTGGTTGAAAGTAAAGAGGCTCGCAGGGAAAATGAATTACATTATCCAGATAATCAGCGGCAATGGGTAACTCTTCCGGCTAACTCCATAGTCCGAGGCAAGCAATTAATAAAGGACTACGCGGAATTTGAGAATCAATCTGTGACAATGGGCAACAATGTACTAACGGATGGAAAGGATCATTCAATGGGCGTTATTGCCTGCGGTTTAGGTTACAATTACTTAATGGAGAATTTCCCGGACGGCTGTCCTTATCCCGTACTTAAAATTACACAATATCCGTTCCCTAGAGCTTTGGCTCATGAATTGGCAGGCAAATGCAAAACTATTCTTGTGATAGAAGAGGGACAGCCTCTTGTGGAACAAAAACTGGCCGGAGTGTTTGAAACCGGTATAACAATCAAGGGACGTTTGGACGGGACGCTTCCCAGAACAGGGGAACTGTCTCCGGATTGCGTACGCATTGCTACGGGTTTAAAACCACATGATGCTTTTGCTCCATCACAGGTTATCGTGCCACGTCCTCCGGCTCTATGTCAGGGATGTAGCCATCGCGATTTTTATACAGCTCTAAATGAGGCATTAAAAGAATATCCAAAAGCACGAGTTTTTGGAGATATAGGTTGCTATACGCTTGGCTGGCTTGCACCTTTCCACGCCATACACTCTACAGTTGAAATGGGGGCCTCGCTTACAATGGCAATTGGCGCAGCTCAGGCGGGAGTATGGCCATCTGTTGCAGTAATTGGAGATTCTACTTTTACACACAGCGGCATGACCGGTCTGCTTGATGCCGTAAATATAAATGCCAATATCACTCTTTGTATCAGCGACAATTTAACCACAGGCATGACCGGAGGTCAGGATTCAGCCGGAACCGGCAAACTAGAAAAAATTTGCCTTGGAATCGGTGTGGATCCGACTCATCTAAAAGTCATAATACCCCTTCCGGCAAATTACAAGGAGATGGAGAGGATTATAAAAGAGGAGTTGGAATACAAAGGAACCTCAGTAATCATTTCACGGCGCGAATGCATTCAGACAGCACGCCGTAACGCTCAAAGTAAAAACAAAAAATAATGAAACAAGATATCATTCTTTCGGGCGTGGGGGGACAAGGCATCCTTTCCATTGCCACCATTATAGGTTGGGCAGCGCTCGACCAAAATTTACACCTCAAACAGGCAGAAGTTCACGGCATGAGTCAGCGCGGAGGTGAGGTGCAAAGCAATTTGCGCCTATCCAACAATATTATTTTCAGTGACCTTATACCCCGTGGCAACTGCGATTTGATAATCTCGCTTGAGCCCATGGAGGCCTTGCGCTACCTGCCATGGTTAAGCGGTCAGGGTTGGATTATCACCAATACTTCCCCTTTTGTTAACATCCCAAATTATCCTGATGTGGAGATAGTTAAGACTGAACTTGAAAAAGTTGGCCGCGTCATAATGATTGACGTAAATACCATAGCGGGAAATTTAAAATCTCCGCGCAGCACCAATATGGTTCTTCTGGGTGCGGCAGCTCCTTTTATCAAGATTCTTGAACCGAAGAACCTTATAGATGGTATTCGCAATACTTTTGCCGCCAAGGGAGAAAAAGTTACGGAAACCAACGTAGATGCTTTTAAAGCCGGCTGCGATTTTGCCCAAAAACATCTAAAAAACAATTAAATAAATATTACCTATGCAAGCAATCGATAGAAAAATAATCGACAGCGTGCTCGGCGATATGAATATAGAGAATATCGCTCAGGCTACCATACGTCAATGTGTAGCCGTGAGTCGCGCTCTAGAGGAAAAGACAGGGGAAAAATTTATCCACTTGGAAATAGGCAGTCCAAGTATTCCCGCCAATGAAATAGGAGTTGAAGCACAAATTGATGCGCTCAAGCGTGGTGTGGCCTCCGTTTATCCGAGCATTAGCGGAGAGCCCGTGCTAAAAGAAACAGCGTCACAATTCATAAAAGCTTTCATTGACATAGATATTAACCCCAAGGGTATTATTCCCACGGTGGGCTCAATGCAGGGTTGCTATAACCTTCTGCTTGAATGCTCGCAACTTAATCCCCAAAAGGACACAATTCTTTACATAGACCCGGGATTCCCGGTTCAACACACTCAGGCAGAGGTCCTTGGAATAAAAAGTAAGGGCTTTGACATCTATGAGTATAGGGGAGAGAAACTGAAGGGAAAACTGGAAAATTATCTGAAAAAAAATAACATTTGTGCCATTTTATTTTCTAACCCCAACAACCCTTCCTGGGTTTGTCTCACCCCGGATGAGTTAAAGATTATAGGTGAACTGGCAACAAAATACGATGCAATTGTACTTGAAGACCTGGCTTACTTTTGCATGGATTTTAGAAGCGATAAATCCCAACCTTTTGAACTGCCGTTCCAGCCTTCAGTTGCCAAATATACAGACAATTACGTTTTAATGATTTCAAGTTCAAAGGTGTTCAGCTATGCTGGTGAACGTATAGCAATAGCGGCCATATCGGACAAGCTATACAATCGCGAGTACCCGGAACTTAAGAGACGTTACCACATAGCTCGTTTTGGAGACAACTATCATTTAACATATTTATACACAGCATCATCCGGCACATCTCATTCTCCGCAATTTGCATTGGCGGCAATGATGCGGGCATCTATTGAGGGTAAATTAAATTTTGTACATGTTACTTCAGAATACGGCCGCCGTGCAAAACTGGTAAAAGAAATTTTTATAAAACATGGCTTTAACATAGTCTACGCAAAAGATTTAAATGAAAATGTCGCAGACGGTTTCTTTTTTACCGTAGGATACAAAAATATGGATAGCCGTACGTTGCTTATGAAACTTATGCGCTGCGGCATTATAGCAATGGCTCTTGATACAACCGGTAGCTTGCAATACGGATTAAGAATTTGTGTATCTCTGCTGGCTCCCGACAGCACAATGCACACTCTTGATGAGCGGCTGGGCATTTTTGAAAGGCTCCAAAACAATTAAACAATAATAACCAGATGAACTACACAAGCGCCGATGAGGCTATGAAGCTCGTACATTCGGGCGACCACATTTACATTCAGGGCAGCACTTCAATTCCGGAATTGTTGCAGGCAGCTTTGGCCAGACGGGGTAATGAACTGCGGGACGTTGTCATTTATTCCGGCTGCAGCATTACTGATAAAGAAGCACCCTTCTGCAAACCTGAATTCAAGGATTCATTTTTAGTTAACAGCCTGTTTTTAAGCTACAACCAGCGCCGTTGGGTACATGAAGGTTATGGATCTGAAATCCCCGCTTTTTTGGGTGAAATTCCCGGACTGTTTCGCAGCGGCCTTTTGAAGGTAGATATTGCTTTTTTAAATTGTTCTCTTCCGGACGAGAATGGCTACTGCAGTTATGGAATCTCAGCTGATCTGGCAATGGGAGCAGTGGATTGCTCCAAAATAATAATTGCACAAATTAATAAAAGCATTCCTTACATGTATGGTGATGCTCTAATTCATGAGAGCAAAATAACCGCAGCCGTTGAGTGTGATGATCCCCCTTTTGTAATGAAACTTGGTGCTCCAAACCCAATAGAACAAGCCATTGGCCGCAATGTGGCTGATAAAATTCACGACGGAGCAACACTCCAAATTGGAGTAGGAGGAATACCGAATGCTGTACTTCAGGCACTTAGCGGCCACAAACATTTGGGATTGCACACAGAGGCAATGACTGACGGAGTCGTGGGTTTAATGAAAAAGGGTATCATTGACAACTCTCTCAAAAAAGTTATGCCGGGCATAAGCGTAGGTTCTCTCGCCATGGGCTCTAAGGAAATGTATGAATTCTTAAATTACAACAAGCAAGTTGTGATGAAAGATGTGGCCTGGACAAATGACCCGCAAATTATCCGTCAGAATCCTAATGTAGCTGCTATCAATTCCGCTCTGGAAGTAGACTTGACGGGGCAAGTATGTGCCGATAGCATAGGTGATTACATATTTTCCAGCGTTGGCGGACAGCATGATTTTATGTATGGAGGAGCTCTGTCTCCTGGCGGCAAGACATTTATCGCGCTTCCTTCACGCACCGGAAACGGACATGGAAAAATAACCGCACATCTGACACCCGGTGCCGGCGTTGTAACCACCAGATTCCAAACACAATACGTTGCCACTGAATACGGCATTGTTTACTTGCGGGATAAAAACTATGCGCAAAGAGCAAAGGCTTTGATAAGCGTTGCCCATCCGGATGACCGGGAAGCGTTGGAACGAGCCGCATGCGAACGCTTTGGATATTCTTTTCTGAGGTTGAAGTAATAAATGGTTTTTTAGGGTTTTGGGGAGAAAAATATTATCTTTGCCCCCCTATAATTTTGAGAATTATACATAAAAATATTCAGATATGGCAGTTCTAGAGAAAATGCGCGTTAAGATGGGAGTGTTCATTTCCGTTGTTATCGCCATAGCGTTGTTAGCTTTTATTGTGGACCCGGAGACATTGCAGAATGCAATTTCTATGTTTTCTTCCAAATATGATGTTGGAGAGGTGAACGGCAAGGGTATTTCATCACAATTATTCCAGAAAAGAATAGATTATTTCCAGAAGATTTATCAGATGACTACCGGTCAAACGGGAAGTGATGAGAAGACTACTGAGATGATTAACAATTCTGCATGGCAGAATGAGATGGCTCAGTTGGTGATAATTCCAAACTGCGAAAAAGCCGGCTTAGCTGTTGGAGATAAGGAACTTATAGATATGAGCGAGGGAACAGATATCTCTCCCGTAATTGCAAGAGAAGCCAACTTTTTGGGGTCTGACGGAATGTTTGACAAAAACAAACTGCTTCAATTTATTCAGCAGATTCCGCAGGATAACAGCGGCAACCTTAAGATGTATTGGGATTATCTGCAGGAAAATATGACGCAAGACAGGATGTTCAACAAGTATATAACCCTGCTTCAGAAGAGCACCATTGTTAATAAAGCTCAGATTCATCAAACAATAGAAGATAATAATGTGGCCTATAATGTTGATTTTGTTGTTAAACCTATTGGCTTTGCACCGGACTCATCAATTAAAGTCACAAATGAGGAGATTAGAGCATATTATGATAAAATCAAAAAGACTCTAAAACAGTCAGAGAGCAGAGATGCGGAATTTGTGGCATTTGAAGTTAAGCCTTCCTCAGAAGATATGACTCTTGCAAAGAAGGACATTGATAAAGTGTTCCAGGAGTTCCAAGGTGTTTCAACAGAGGCAAATATGAAGACGTTTCTGGCAAAAAATTCTGATGCAAAATTTAGCGGAACATACTTTAAAAAAGGAGATCTTAGTTCTCTTTCCGAACAACTGGATGCATTCGCGGCAACGGCATCAGTCGGAGCTGTTTTGCCTGTACAACTTGCTAATAATGTTTACTTTGCAGCTAGGGTTATGGATGTCAAGGCAATGCCAGATTCTGCATTCGTAAAACAAATCTTTGTTAAAAATAATGAGAAAGAGGCTGACAGCCTTATTAATGTCATAAACAAAGGTGGAAATTTTGCAACCCTTGCAGCCCAATATGCTGCCGGACAACAGGTCCCTGAAGGACAAGAGCCCGGAGATATTGGTTGGATGACACAACAATACATGATGCCGGGATTTGAAAAAGTTCTTACTGCAAAAGCGGGAGATGTTTTCAAAGTTAAGAGCAACTACGGATGGCATATTGTCAAAGTATCTAAGGTTACAAAACCAGTAAGAAAATCTCAAGTTGCAATTTTATCAAAGGAAGCAGTTGCAGGTAAAGAGACTTTTGCAAATTATTACGCCCAGGCAAACAATGTTGTTGAGAAATGCGGAAAAGACATTAAGAAGTTTGAACAATACGCACATTCTCAAAAACTTACATTATATCCTGTTCAGAACCTGACACCTGGTTCAAAGAAAGTGGGCAGCTTTGATGATGTTAAAGAATTAAGCAGATGGATATTTGAAAATAAAGAGAATGAAGTTTCTCCTATAATTTCCGTCAATAATCAATATTTCTTTGTTGCTGCCGTTAGGAAAATCCATGAAGATGGTTATGCAACTCTCAAAGAAGTTGCGCCTCAAATAAAGAATTATTTGACAATGCTAAAAACCGGAGAACATCTGGCTCAAGTATGCAAGAAGACGGTCGGTGCAAATCCTGCCTCCCTTGATATTGTTGCAAATAAACTTGGCTTGACCGTAAGTTCACAGAACGGGGTGACGTTTACTAATCTGACACAAAGCCAACAACTTGATCCTAAATTTATTGGAGCTATTTCTGCTGCTGCAAATACAAATAAAATTGTTGGTCCGGTTGCCGGTGATATAGGAGTGTATTATTTTCAGATTAAGGGAAAAGAAAAGGGCGCTTATTTCACAGAGAATGACGCTAAACAAAGAAGCATGCAAACATTTGCAAACATTGCAAATTACCTTCCTCAGATTATGGCACAAGATGCTAACGTAAAAGATAAACGTTATAAGTTCTATTAACAGAGAATTGTTCAATAAAATAAAAAAGGGTGGCTGCAAATGTCCACCCTTTTTTATTTAACGTTCAATTTTGAGGGAAACAATTTCAATTCTTTTACTGGAAGATTTAAGAACCGTGAAAACATATCTCCCCATTTGAACCTTTGTTTTCTCTTTTGGAAACGACTCTGTCAGATTAGTTATCAATCCTGCAATTGTTGAATAATCACTAGATTCCGGGAGCTTAAAATCATATTTTTTATTTAGCTCTTTCACTTCCAGTCTTGCGGAAAAAATATACTCGTCATCACTTATTTTTTTCTCCACAAGCATATCTTTATCCAGCTCATCATTTATGTCTCCAAAAATTTCCTCAATCAAATCTTCCAGTGTTACTATCCCCTCCGTGCCGCCATATTCATCTCTTACCGCAACAATAGAGTGTTGATTTCTAATCATAAATTCAAGCAAATTCTGAGCATCGTTATTCATTGGTACATAATGAATTGGCCTCAACAATTGCTCAATAGACCTGCCGGACTCCTTCAGAAAATCTTTTGAATGCACATAACCAACAATATTATCTATTGTATCGCGATAGACTATCACTCTGGAAAAACCTGATTCAACAAATATCCTTAATAAATCTGAACTCGAATCACTAATGTCTATTGCCGTAATTTCCGTTCTCGGTATAAGACACTCTTTAATTTTTGTTGTGGAGAAATCTACTGCGTTTTGAAAAATTTCTATATCGCTTGCCGCCGGACTCTCTTCATTTTGAACCCCTTCTACTTGTTCAGATAAATTTATTAAATCGGTTTCATTAAAAACTTGAGTCATGTTCTGAGCCGAATGCTTCTTATTGTAACCTGCAGCATTAATGATAAACTCTGATAATTTATTTGTAACCCAAGTAAGAGGATAAAATAGATAATAAAAGAATTTAATAATTCTGTAAAAAGATGAAAAAACACCGTTTGGATTTAAAAAACACAAAGCTTTTGGGAGAAATTCAGCTGTTATCAGAATTATTAAAGTGGCTATAATTGTCTCAACTACAAGAGATCCGCCAAGTGATGAAGTAATATATAATGTTATCCACGGATTAAGAATTTTAGCAGCGGCAATACCATAAATAACAGTAAAAATATTATTGCCCATCAGAAGAGATGAAATGAGACTGCCTTCGTCGCGGAAAAATTTATCCATGACAAATGCGTATTTCTTTCCCTCTTTTTTATCCAGAGCAACCTTTAACCTGTTGCAATGTAAAAAGGCCATTTCATAGCCGGAAAAAAGAGCGGAAAACAAAAGCGCAATTATAGCTATGATAATATGCGTTGTCATTTTTTCTCTTTCCCCTTCACAAGTAAATTATTTTGTTTTTTAACCGGTTTTAAGACCGGGCCAATAAAGTTAGCCGTATCCTTATACAGGCCGTTTAAAATAGAATCTTTGCCCAGTCTGCTGTAACTGTCAAATGGCATCATTATATCAGCATTGCGGGCCATCTCGTCGCTCTCCATTCCATATCCCTGCATAAGACCTCTTGGTGATGACATTTTAACAAAACAATGAGTGTAAATTCTGTGATTGTTTTTATCCCAGTATAATGTATCAGTCACCATTTTCTCTCCTTTAACATAATTGAAAATTTCCACATTACCGTATGCAGCCCATGTCTCTTTGTATGTTTTTGATACAGTGTGTTTTGCAGCCCTTGCGTGAATATGGGTTTCCAAGAATCCGTCGCGATTATAAGAGTAAATATCAAAGCCCTTGGGAAATAATTCATAAGAGATCGTATCATTCTCATACTTCTCCATTTTCTTTGCTTCTACCCTCATTGTCAGACCGCCGTTTTCTGTCTGCACCGCATATATGCTGTCTACTATTTGTCTTGGTGACTTATTTAAATCAACACTCTTTGTGGTCTGGGTTTTTCTCTCACAAGCAACTAACAAACAAGATAACACAAAAGCGGCGGCAATTAATAATCTAATTGCTGCCGTTTTGTTGCTTTTAATATGAAGGGAGGCTCTCTGCATTATAAGGGAACCCTAAAATGTTACTTGTTTGTTCTAACGGTTGTGGTTGCACTCATGCCGCCGCAAGAAACCGAATAACTCTTGCCGTCCGTCAAATCATACATGAACGCATCCGCAGTCTTAGGAAAATATTGACGATACTTGGCAATATTTCTGTCAGCCTCACCGGTTAGAGACGGATCTTTCTGTTTGGCTCTAATCATATAGTCGGTAGCAACCCAGAATTTAGCTCTTTGAGCCATTTCATCTCCGCCGCAACCTGTTGCTGCCCAAATATTTCCAATAAGTAAATCCGCCTTGCCGGAAAGGGCTCCGTTGCATTCAGCCGCACTTCTTACAGTAGAAACCGCTGCGCCGTAGGCATGATTTTTATAGTAATAATTTGCAAGTTCAAACATATAATCTCCTTTCTTCTTTCCGCTCTCATTATTGGCAGCCTCTTTCAAATAGAATGAAGCTTTCTCCTCATTACCTTTCTTGTTGTAAAGTATATAAAGATAATAAGCAGAATTTGCAGAAGGAGACAATTTATAAAGTTGTGTAACCGCACTGATAAATAACTCGGAATCAGTACACTCATTATCGCTCAATAATTTAACAATTATTTTTACAAGCATCGTATCCTCTTTGTTCTCGTTAAATCTTGGAGTAAATACTTTTATAAGATTGTCGCAAGTGGCAACTCCGCTGGAAATAAATGCATTCTGCAACGCAATTTGATCCTTCTTTAAAGTAGTGTCTGCGGGATTTGCAGTAATTTTTGAGTCAAAAATATCATTCAAAACAGAATATGTATTCATAACCTGCTCATCTGTAAGCTCTTTAGTCTTGTACAAATCTCCTGCTTTTATCATTGTATTAACAATCAAAGATGAATACGCATTAACGCCTCCCTCTTTTATTACATCCATTGACGCATCATAAATTTTCTTAGTCTTTTGAGGATCTTTGCCGTAATAATTAATCATATCTATGACTTTGTTCTCATGAGCTCTGTATGCATTTTTGGGATAATACTGCGCTCTTACATCATTAAGCTGAAGCAAAGTATCAATTAATCTATCTCTTCCTGCAGCATCACCTTTATAATTATCAATACAATACTTAAGAATTTTTTGCCCCTCAATAAACATGTTTTGACTTGCTGTAGGAGGGCATGTTTTATAGGCTTTTCTCCAAAGCGGAGCAGCCTCTTTCATATTGCCCTGCTTATAAGAATCTCTGTAGAAATTAAGATATTTAACGCAGTTAGCGCTGTCGCTTCCAAATCTACCTTGCGCAGACATCTGGTTTGGCATTACAATAAGCGCACCTGCAATTAAACTTAATATTATTCTTAATTTTTTCATAATACGGTTGTTTATTTTTTATGTTTTAGTTGTTACTCTTTTTACGTGGGGGAGCAAATTTACAAATTTTATTCATACCTAGGCTTGATAAACCAAATATCATGCAAGTTCAAACTCATTATGAATTGTACGTAATTCTCCTTTACAAGATTGTTCTTGGTTGAACCCCTTTGCCCAAAATCTACGGTAAAGTTCAGTGAGTTGTTTAACCTAAATACCGGTAAAGAAACCCCAAGCGACATTCCGTAAGTTTTAATCTGTTTACCGTTAAGTTTAACATAAGTATTCTCATAATGCACTCCTGCACGATAAGTTACGCGTTTCATATAATAACGGATATCGTATTTATTTGGTATATACTCGAATCCGGCTTTAATGGAACTCTCTGTAACCGGGCTGAAATCTACACCCGGGGTAGCGCTAAAGGAAGTGTTAGACCAATCTTGTCTCTGATAATCTATTCCGACCATCCACTTGTCTCCCTTGCGGACAGAAACTCCGACAGTTAAATTTGCAGGAATCGAAATGTGTTTAATGCTTTTGTCTGCAACAACAGTATCGGCAATTGAACTGTCATAAACATAAGCATATCTTTTTGTGGTTCCGGTCAATCTGCTTTTAAACCTGTAAGAGGCACCAGCTGTAAAAATGTAATCTTTCTTAAACTTTTTGAAGTACTGCAGTCCTGCTTCTGCTGCAAAACCGTTGGCCTCATAATCCCATCCCGTTTCTACTGTTCTTAATGTGCCTGATGAGTTAAAATCTATATCTGAGTGATTAACAAGGTCTCCAAAATAATATATCCCCTTCAACCCAAATGAAAAATTCTTAAAGAAATTCATAGCAGCTCCGGCAAATATCTGATTAATACTACCGTCCCCATACTTTCTGTATTTAATATCTCCGTATTTTGCAATCAGGGCGTCATCCGTTTCCGTAGTCTCAAATTTATACCCTATATTGCTGAACGGGGCAATTCCAACAACAAAAGCGGACTTGTGATATATTGGTGCTGAAAACGCAAAATTATTGATATTAAACGTATTATATGCAGAGTGATTTTTGCTGTCCCTATTATAAATATTATTTGACTTTAAACCAAAATCAAACAAAAACGAGAGTGTATCCCTCTCCGTAACGGAGGCCACGTTATTGTAATTAATATACCTGGCATCTCTTAGGCCGGCGCTTATTCCGCCCATTGACTTTGTAATTGCATTACCCTGCTGTTCAAGGTCTCCAATGCCATAGAGCGAATACGGAGTATAAGTCCCCAATGCATCTGTTCTTTGCGCCCTTGAAACTTGCGCCCCAAACAGAAACGCAGCAATCATTAAATAACCCTTAATTTGTCTCTTAATTTGCATAATAATCCGCTATATGTGCCAACCCCAGCAAAACCATATTCTGCATTGCAAAGATGGTGTTTTTCATTTTGGCCGCAAAATAAAACGCGTCACCTCCTGTAAATATGATAGTATGCCCAGGGTACCTTTTTATATAACCCTCTACTTCAAATATTAGACCGAAAACAACGCCTGCCGTCATAGCGCCTGTTGTAGTTACCCCAACCGGAGGAAAAACAGGGTCCGGAGAAATAAATGGAAGAAGTCCAGTAAACTTATTCAAAGCTCTGAACCTGCTTCTGCAACCTATTGATATATTGCCTCCTAGGTATCTTCCGTTTTTATCTATAAAATCTACGGTAAGCGCAGTGCCAAAATCAAATTTAATGCAATCCCGCCCCTTAAACATTATTGCAACCGCAAGCGCAGAAGCTATTCTATCTGCCCCAAGTTCCTTGGCTTCAAAGTTGTATCCAAGATCTATCGGAAGCTTTGTACGGTAATCCAAGATAACTAATTTACGGCACTTTGACTTTAACGCCGTCTTTATAGGGACATTAGATGATCTGACATTGCTAACGACTATTACGTTGATGTTGCTTTTTACTTTGCTTATCACCGACAGAATAAACGTAAGAGCATCTCTTCTTGGGCTTCTGCTCACATCGCCAATTTTACCATCCTTATAGAAAACAACCTTGCAATTTGTATTGCCAATATCTACAAGAAGATTCAGGTCTGATGTTACTTTTTTTCTGGCATTATCAACCATTTGCCGCTCTATTTTAGGGGTGCAAAGATAATAATATTTGATTTACAATATTGTAACCTTTCTCAATGGAATCAATCCCGGGCACGTTTATCCACAACTTATTACCGGAGTCCTTTACTGCACATCCACGCTGAATGCTCGCCCAATGCAAAATCCCGGCAAAAGTTTCAGTTTTATAATAAGCTGAATTTTGGTCATTTACAAAGTACAGCAGCATTCTTTTCTGCTTAATCACAATCCTTTCAAACCCAAGTCGCAAAGCAGCGCGCCTTATCCTCACAACATAAGCAAGCTGCATCACCTGTTGCGGAATATCTCCAAATCTGTCGCGGAGAATATTTAAAAATTTATTTATTTCTTCTTCTGATGTTATTGTATCAAGTTCTTTATACAATCTTATTTTCTCTGTAGTTTGAGGAATGTAATCATCAGGTATATAAGCTTCTAAATCAGTGTCTACCGTACAATCCGTAATAAACCCTCCATGGAATTGTAATCCCATAGCTCTCTCTTTTACAATATTTCTGACTGCCTCGGCATCAGCTTTGGTGCTTTCTTGTTTTTCTCCCGACAGTGCCTCTTCCGTATTTATTTGTCCCTCTGAATTAATCTCAGCAAAAGCTTCATTTAAAATCCTTTGATATGTCTCAAATCCCATCTCCGCAATAAATCCGCTCTGCTCGCCTCCAAGCATATTGCCTGCACCTCTAATATCCAAATCTTGCATGGCAATGTTAAAGCCGCTGCCCAAATCAGAAAATGCTTCTATGGCTTTCAACCTTCTGCGCGCATCTTCCGTTATTGAAGTCATCGGAGGAACAATTAAATAACAAAACGCCTTGCGATTTGAACGCCCCACTCTGCCGCGGAGTTGGTGCAAATCACTCAATCCAAAATTTTGCGCCTGGTTGATAATCATAGTATTAGCATTTGGAATATCTATACCGTTTTCAATAATCGTTGTAGAAATCAGAACATCATAATCACCCCTTATAAATTCCAGCATTATGCGCTCCAGTTCTTTTGACTCCATCTGACCGTGACCTACAGCCGTTTTAACTTGCGGGCAAATTCTGTTTATCATTTGCTGCACGGCATAAATATCTTCTACTTTGTTATGTACAAAGAATACTTGTCCTCCCCTCTCAATTTCCTCATTTATAGCATCTTTGATAACGGTTTCACTAAAGTCTATTATTTCTGTCTGCACAGGAAGTCTGTTTGGCGGAGGCGTATTAATAATGGATAAATCACGAGCACCTAAAAGCGAAAATTGCAGTGTTCTCGGAATAGGTGTTGCTGTAAGAGTCAATGTATCAACCTCTAATTTCAATTGTCTTAATCTCTCCTTTGCGGCAACTCCAAACTTTTGCTCCTCGTCAATTATTAAAAGACCTAAATCTTTGAACTTGATAGACTTATTTAACAGACGGTGAGTGCCAATAATTATATCTAATTTTCCCTCTTCCAGTTTTTTTAAAATATCGTTTATCTCTTTGGTTGTGCGTAATCTGCTGATATAATTTATGTTACACGGAAATTTCTTTAATCTGTCAGTAAATGTCTGATAATGCTGCAGGGCTAATATTGTTGTCGGAACAAGAACCGCTACCTGCTTGCTATCGCAAACAGCCTTGAATGCAGCTCTTATTGCTACCTCCGTTTTACCAAATCCGACATCACCGCAAATAAGCCTATCCATCGGATAGTCACTCTCCATATCTACTTTGACTGCCTGTGTGGCAGTTACTTGGTCCGGAGTATCTTCATACATAAAAGAGGCCTCAAGTTCTTGCTGCATATAGCTGTCTGCAGAAAAAGAAAAACCTTTTGACTGTCTTCTTTGAGCGTAAAGATTAATAAGGTCTTTTGCAATATCCTTGATTTTGTCCTTGGTCCTTCTCTTTAGTGTATTCCATGCGCCGCTCCCAAGTTTATATATTTTTGGAGGCGTTCCGTCCCCCGATTTATATTTTGCTATTCTGTGCAGACCGTGAATAGAGACAAAAATTACATCACCGTCTTTGTACATTATTTTGACGGCTTCCTGAATCTTGCCCGCCGCAACCGTTTTAACCAGCCCTCCAAAAACTCCAACGCCGTGGTCTATGTGAACAACATAATCGCCTATATGAAAAGCGTTTAGCTCTTCTATTGTAAGACGCTGGCTGCGTTCAACTTCTCTTTTTATTTTTACACGGTGATATCTGTCAAAAATTTGATGATCAGTATAGAGACATATCTTAAGAGCTGGAGAAACAAAGCCCTCATGAACAGAATAAGGAATAAACGCAAATACAGGATGTTTATCTCCGGGGGTTAATTCCAAATTATTAAATATGGTTTTTAATCTTTCTGCCTGCAGAACTTCAGAGCAACTTATAAAGACTTTATAACCCTCTTTATTTCTGGCAATTATATCATCTCTTAATAAATTAAAATTCTTATTGAAACTTGGCTGAGGAGATATTCTGCAGATTAATTCTGTCTCTGAAAATGCTCCTTTATTTTTTAATGAAAATCCGTTAAGAGAAATCGTCTTGTATTCTTTAAACAAACTGCTTAAATCCTCAAAAGTATCACTCCACACTACCGCATTCCCCTCTACATAGTCAAACAGACTTTCTCCGCCGTCAGCCATAATTTGCTGTTTTTCATATATGTTGGGAAATATTTCAACGGAATTCAGTTCATCAGAAGATCTTTGAGTATTAATATCAAATCGTTTTATAGA
>JAQWEK010000071.1 GCA_028704975.1 Bacteroidales bacterium
TGTATTTTTGTTTTGCAAAAACAAAAATATATCTTTGCAGCGGCTTAGGGGTGCCGAAAGGCTGAGATTATACCCTTGGAACCTGACGCGGTTAATACCGCCGGAGGGAGAGCAAGATACCTTTGCATTTCTAAGCTTTTAATATTTAGCTTGTTATGAAGAGGTTGTTTTTTTTATTCCTTATTGTATTTCCTTTAACGGCAAATGCATTTTCTGTAAAGTCTGATACTTCAAAGGTCAATCGGCTTGACAGTATAATTGTTTCTGCGGTGCGCGCCGGAGCAAATACACCTGTTACATTTTCTACCATATCAAAGACGCAGTTAAAGAGCGTAGCTGCATCTCATTCTCTACCAATGGTTTTGGGCTTTCAACCATCTGTGGTTGCAACCACCGAAGGCGGTTTGGGCCTGGGATACAGCAAGTTTAGCGTGCGCGGCAGTGATGCTAGCAGAATTAATGTAACGTTAAACGGAATTGCAATCAACGACGCCGAGAGCCAGGAAGTTTTCTGGGTAGATATTCCGTCTTTGGGTAATTCCTTGCAGTCTGTTCAGCTTCAGCGTGGTGTGGGGACATCTACAAACGGCCCAGGTGCATTTGGCGCAAGCATGAATATGCAGACTTTGACTCCCGCCCGGGATCCGTACGGAAATGCAGAATTTTCATTCGGTTCCTTTAAAACATATATCACTGCAATCGGAGCGGGAACCGGTGAGATGAAAAACGGTTTCTCTTTTGACGTCAGATATTCTCACAGCAGCACCAATGGTTACATCAGAAATGCAAAGGCGGATTTGAATTCACTGTATCTGTCGGGAGGATGGAAAAACGAGAATAACTCTTTTAAAATCACTTATATATACGGAGACCAGGCAACCGGCATTACATGGAACGGATGTCCGCTGGAGATTTATCATAATAACAGAAGATACAATAGTGCCGGCGAATATTATGATGAGGCAGGCAATGTGCATTATTATGATAATGAGACAGATAATTACAGGCAACATCATGTTCAGCTGCACTATATTCATCAGTTCTCTTCTTATGTGACTTTTGATGCAACCTTGCATTATACCAAAGGAACCGGCTATTATGAAAACTATATTTATAATAAGAAGTTCTCTAAATACGGTCTTGAAAATCAGACAATTGATGGTGTTACTCATAAAACGGGAGATTTCATTATCAGACAATATATGAATAATGATTACGTTGCTTCCGCCGGTAATGTGAACTATAACAAAAATAAAATCAATGCAACCGCCGGGGCTTCCTATTCATTTTACAACGGAGATCATTTTGGCCGCGTTAAATGGAGCAAATACAATCAAAATGTTGCAAATAATTTTGAATGGTACCGCAACAACGGGAAGAAAAATGATGTAAGTTTTTATGCAAGAACTGAATATGAAATTGTCAGCGGACTGACGGGTTTTGCAGATTTGCAGTATCGCTATATCTTCTTTAAACTCAGCGGAATGGATAAAGATTTTATAGGTATTGACAGAAGTATGCATTATAACTTTTTTAACCCTAAGGCGGGTTTGACTTATAACATTAACGGTAACAGCAAGGTCTATTTTTCTGTTGCGGCAGGTCATAGGGAGCCAAGCAGAAGTGATGTTAAAGAGTCTATTAAAGCGGGAAAGGCGGATGCAATTAAATCTGAAAGAATGATAGATTATGAAATGGGATATAAGTTTGCAAATGAGCATGTTAATGCTGGCATTAATCTATATGCGATGGAGTATAAAAACCAGCTTGTTGCAACGGGAAAATTAACCGAGACGGGATATACAATTCAAGAGAATATCCCGGACAGCTACCGCAGAGGGGTTGAGTTATCCGCCGGTTGGATGCCGCTGGAGAAGTTCTCATTAGACGGCAATATCACATTCTCCAAAAATAAACTGAAAAATTATACTCTGTACACAGACACATTTGATAATCCAAACGATTGGAATTCCGTCCCTCAGACAGCAACATATTACAAGAAATCAAATCTTACATTGTCTCCGGAGTTGATATGGGCGGCGATGCTCACATATATGCCTGTTAAAACTGCCGTGATATCTTTAAACGGCAAATATGTAGACAAACAATACATGGATAATTCCTCTTCCAAGGAGGCCGAAGTTCCAAGCTATTTTGTAATGGGATTTAATGCTCAGAAGAGCTTTAAGATTAAAGGCACCGCTACAGCTACGCTATCCGTCTGCGTTGACAATTTATTGAATAATAAATATTATTCTTACGGTTGGATTTATAGAGCAAAGTTTAAGGATGGTTCTGCGGATAATGTAAGCGGCGGCGTTTACGCTCAGGCAACAACCAATTTTATTGTACGCTTATCATTCAGTTTTTAATGTAACAAATAATGAATTTTAGCTGGATAGAAATACTTGGTTTTGCCGGCGGCATTATTTACACCCTATTTGAAATTTTGCAGCTAAGGGCTATGTGGATTGTAGCTCTTATCACCTCAACATCTTATGCTGTAATATTCTATAATCAAGGCATTTATGCCCAGATGGGGCTCCAGATATATTTTGTAATAATGAGTTTTTATGGAATTTGGCAATGGACTTTGCGGCGCAGAAATTATAAGAAGTCATTTGAGCAAAGGCGTTTAGGCAGCACTGTCTCTGAGACCGTAAAGGAGAGCAGTGTTATCTATTGTATCCCGACAGGCAAACACATTGCATTGGGAGCTGTCATCCTATGTCTCTTAACGGCAGCTCTTTATGTCTTCATTGTGTTTTTTAGCAAATTGTTTTCACAGTCTCAGGATCCTTACCCGTTTTGGGATGCGCTTGCAACAGCGCTCAGCATATTGGGCACATATTGGCTGAGCAAATCGTACTTGTATCAGTGGTGGTTGTGGATTGCAGCCGATATCATAATGACGGCGATTTTTTCAATACAATATATTGGCGGGCAAAATGGGATGATATTGTCGGTGATACTATATGTATACTACATTATATCAGCGTTTTATGGAGTTGTGCACTGGAAAAAGAGCGGAGTCAGAATTTGATTGCCCCGCAAGTCTGATTTACTTAAAAATTATTAGTAAATTTGCCGGACTAAATAGTAACAAATGATTCTAATAGCAGATAGCGGTTCCACAAAAGTTGACTGGTGTGCTCTCAAAGAGGACGGAACCTACAGCATTATAAAAACAGCGGGAATCAACCCGGTTTTCATTACAAAAGATAAAATTATTAACATCTTAAAAGAAAAGCTCTTATCGGTGATAGGAACGGAGGTCTCCACAGTATATTTTTATGGCGCCGGCGTGGTGTCAAACGGAGTGTGCGGAGATTTGGCGGAGGCATTTGGAGAAGTTTTTCCAAATGCCAGATGCGAGTCCGCTTCTGATATCCTGGCGGCGGCAAGGGCGGTCTGCGGTCATAACAAGGGAATTGCGTGTATAATGGGAACAGGCTCAAATTCATGTTTTTATGATGGCTTGCAAATTACACAGCATGTTAACGCCGGAGGGTTTATTCTGGGAGATGAGGCTAGCGGCGGAGTGCTTGGACGCAAATTGGTTTCTGACTATATAAAAGGTGTGCTGCCAAAAGATTTGCAAGCCGCATTTACGGAAGAGTATCATCTTGATTATGCGCAAATTGTGGATAAGGTTTATAAACAGCCGGTTCCAAGCAGATTTCTTGCTTCATTTTCACACTTCATAGAGGCTCACAT
The DNA here is from genome assembly GCA_028704975.1 of Bacteroidales bacterium. Lineage (GTDB taxonomy): Bacteria > Bacteroidota > Bacteroidia > Bacteroidales > UBA932 > Egerieousia. The sequence goes on from JAQWEK010000071.1 coordinate 3,718, forward strand.
GGACAATCCGCATATTGACCATTTATTGCGGTCTAGTTTTAAAGAGTTCTTTACGCGTAATGTTTACCAATATGATTATAAGAACTATAAGGTTAATTTTGTTGGTTCTATTGCATTTGTGTTCAGAAAGATACTGGAACAAGTTGCCGAAGAGTGCGGAGTGGAGATTGGCATTATAATGCGCTCTCCAATTGAGGGATTAATTCACTATCATCAAATAGACGTTAAAGGAGGAAGATAATATGACAAGAGTAACAGAACAATCATCACATTACAGCGACTTGGACAAGATGTCCACGTATGATTTGCTGCGCGGAATGAACAATGAAGATAAACAAGTTCCTATTGCGGTTGAGAAATGTATTCCACAGATAGAGAAACTAATAGACGGACTTGTGGAGAGGATGAAAAAAGGCGGAAGGCTGTTTTATCTGGGGGCGGGTACAAGCGGACGTTTAGGAATCTTGGATGCCTCTGAGATTACTCCAACTTACGGAGCTCCGTTTGATTTGGTAATAGGGCTTATTGCAGGCGGCGATAAGGCTATAAGAAAGGCTGTGGAAAACGCTGAAGATGATTATAACGGAGGATGGAGTGATTTGGAGAAATTTAATATAAATCAGAATGATACGGTTGTAGGGATTGCGGCAAGCGGTTCAACTCCTTATGTAGTTGGGGCATGTGCGGATGCAAAAAAGCGCGGACTTCTTACCGGTTGCATTACCTGCAATCCTGATGCAAAAGTTGCAGAAGTTGTAGATATTCCTATAGTAGCCGTTGTGGGCCCCGAGTTTGTAACCGGCTCCACCAGAATGAAATCCGGAACTGCAGAGAAACTTATTTTAAATATGATTTCTACCTCTGCAATGATTAAACTTGGCCATGTTAAGGGTAACAAGATGGTGGACATGCAGCTAAATAATGCAAAACTTGTTGACCGCGGCACAAGAATGATTATGGATGAAACAAAAATTACTGACTATAACCTTGCAAAATCTTATCTTGTTAAATACGGCTCCGTCCGCAATGCAATAGACAAGTACAAATCTGAACAAAAAAAATAACTGTCGGGATTAAAACCCGATTATCACACAAATAGAATGCTCATGTTTAAGCAGAATTACTCTTCAAAACTCCTGGAGGAAGCGGTTGACCAGTTTGCAACGCTTCCGGGAATAGGCAGGAAGAGTGCGCTGCGCATGGCGCTTTATCTGCTCAAGCAGCCGGAGGAGAATATTCAGAAGTTTGCTTCTTCTTTTTTGGAGTTGCGCAAAAACGCAAAGCATTGTTCTATTTGCAATATGATTTCAGATACTGAGGTTTGCGGCGTATGTTCAGACAAACGCAGAGACCACTCTGTGATTTGCGTGGTGGAGAGCATCAGAGATGTGTTGAGCATAGAAAACACAGAGACCTATAATGGCCTTTATCATGTTCTCGACGGCATCATATCTCCAATGGACGGGATTGGACCGTCTGATCTTCCAATTCAGCAGTTGGAAGAGAGGCTTAATAAAGGAGATGTCAATGAAGTTATTCTGGCTCTCTCTACTAGTATGGAAGGGGAGACCACTTCATTTTATCTTTACAAGAAATTGAAGAATTACAACATTAATATTACTTCTATTGCGCGCGGAGTTGCTTTTGGAAATGACCTTGAGTACACAGATGAAGTGACGCTTGCAAAATCAATAGAAAACAGACAACCGTTTAAAGCTAACAATTAAAGGCAGATATATATGAATTCCACTATTCTTCTGATTACGTTTTTGGTTTATACCATTTTGCTATTTGCAATTGCTTTTTTGACATCCAGAAAAGCAGATAATAATTCATATTTTACCGGGAACCGCAAATCTAACTGGTTCTTAGTGGCTTATGGAATGATAGGGGCATCCCTTAGCGGTGTCTCTTTTATGAGCGTTCCGGGAAATGTCTTCAATGAGAAGTTTTATTATTTGCCAATGCTTATCGGCATGATCGGCGGCTATGCAATAATAGCGGGAGTGCTTGTGCCTCTTTATTACAAAATGAATTTGACCTCCATTTATACCTACCTGGATAAAAGATTTGGCAATTACAGCTATAAAACCGGAGCTTCATTCTTCATTATTTCCAGATTATTGGGGGCAACGGTCAGAACTTTTTTGGTTGTATTTGTGCTGTTTAATTTTGTGTTGGAGCCATTGCATATTCCGTTCTGGGTTGCTGCGGTAATTTTTGTGCTGCTTGCAATCCTATACACAATGAAAGGCGGAGTAAAGACAATCATCTGGACCGACATGATTCAGACCTCCTTTATGATAATTGCAGTAGTTGTCTCATTAATATTTATTTGCAGAGGGATGAACTGGAATTTTTCCGATATGGTTTCTAATATTCATGCATCAAATTATTCCAACATTTTTGATACGGACTGGGCATCAAAGACCAATTGGGTTAAGAGATTTTTAAGCGGTCTTGTTATCCCTATCGCAATGACGGGACTGGACCAGGCTATGATGCAGAAAAACTTGAGCTGTAAGAATATACACGAGTCTCAAAAAAACATTATGACATCTATCGGGATGATGATAGTTATGAATATTCTCTTCCTTGCTCTTGGCGCAGTGCTGGCAATTTTTGTTCAGAGTCATCCGGACTTGCTTGCACTGGCAACAACATCTGCAGGCAAAGTTGAGGCTGATAAAATATTCCCGATAGTTGCATTTAACCTTAAGCCCATAGTTGGAGTAATCTTCTTTGTTGGCTTAATATCAGCTGCTTATCCAACGTGTGCAAATGCAATTACATCTCTTACCACTTCTACCTGCATAGATATTGTCGGCATGGAGAAGAGAAATTGGGATGATAAAAAGAAGAAGCAAGTCCGCCAGATTGTGAATATTATTATGGCCGTTCTTTTTGTTTTGTTAATAATAGCCTTTAATATTTTAAAGAATGACGCAGTTATAAATATGGTATATACTATTGCATCATATACTTATGGCCCTCTTCTTGGATTGTTTATGTTTGGAATTTTGACAAAGAAGCAAATTGCAGACAAAGCGGTGCCTTATGTATGTGTCTTATCACCGGTGATTTGCTACTTCCTGCAAACAATGGTATTTGATTTTGGTTTTGCTCTAATTGTTGTATGTGCCCTGCTTACTTTTGCGGGCCTTGCAATGTTTGTCAAAAAACCGTCAGAGGCATAGCACACTTTTGAAAGAATTTTAATATTTTTGCGGCGTTGGCCTGACGCCATCAATACACTAAAAATGAACAATACGCTAATCATAACAAAGGAGGCCGGATTATGATTCAGGTTTTTTACAAATCTAGGGGGCAGATTACCACCACGTCAGATGTTAAGGAACTGACGGAAAATTTGGGTTTTGATGATGTCCTGTGGATAGATTTGTATGAACCTAGCGCAGTTGAAACTAAATCAGTTGAGGAATTTCTAGAGACAACATT
>JAQWEK010000072.1 GCA_028704975.1 Bacteroidales bacterium
CATAGTCAAACAGACTTTCTCCGCCGTCAGCCATAATTTGCTGTTTTTCATATATGTTGGGAAATATTTCAACGGAATTCAGTTCATCAGAAGATCTTTGAGTATTAATATCAAATCGTTTTATAGATTCTATGCTGTTTCCAAAAAAATCTACTCTGCACGGAGTATTATCCGCATAAGAGAATAAATCTATAATACTTCCTCTTACGGCAAACTGTCCCGGTTCAGTAACAAAATCTACTCTCTCAAAATTAGCATTCATTAAAGTCTCCTTGATAAAGTCAAAAGGAAGCTCGTCTCCTTTTTTAATTTTAAGAATGGAATTAATTAATGTTTTCTTGTTAAGTATTTGTTCTTTAACTGCATCCGGATATGTAACTATGACTATATTGCCGCTATCAGATATATCGCCTTTATGAAAATTGTCCAGATATAAATTAATGGAACTTATTGCGGCACTGCGCTGTACTTTTTGGGAAGAATCCTTAATTGTGCTGATTTTGGAAACCTGAACGGACGAGGTTGGAAAATAGAAGACATTTTCAGCACCGTAAATATTATATAAATCTGCACAAAAATACTCTGCCTGTTCTTTATTGTCCTCAATTAAGATTTGAATGTTATTTTTAGAAGATAACTTTAGAGCCCGGGACATAACATACCCTTTGGAAGATCCAAAAAGCCCTTTGATTAAACATCTTTTTTGAGTCTCATTACTCAGATAATCAGCGAGCTTTTTTACAATCTCCGCATTACTAAAAATTACCTCTGTCCCTTCTTTTTCAGGCATCAGGCGGCAAATATAGGGATTATTGTTAAAAAAATCTTTATAACCGTGTGGATAATATTGTTAATAACTTGTGTTGTAAAAACATTTGTAGAACATTGTTGAACATGAGCTTTAATTTGGCATCTTTTCCATACTATTTTAACATTCAAGAATTGTTAATATAGCTATGGCAACGATATTAACATAGGTTCACAATAAAAACTATATTTAAAACCAATAGATTCATTTCTAATTATATATAACAAAATATCATTTCTTTAAAAATGTTAATATTGTGTTCAAAACAAGATAAAACTGTTCAAATGTTTTTTATCAACAGTTTCAACAAGCAATAATAATCATCAATAAATTTTTAAAAAAATAAATAAATACTTAATGATAATATAAAGATGTTGAAAAATAAACTGTCGGGACTCAAAGATAAAAAAGATTATATTTGTGATGTATGAAAGAGGATGATCAAAGAATTGAAAGTTTTAATCCAAGAGAAACTGAATCTGTTGCGGATAGGGAGCTGGAAGTAATTGTAAGACCGTGTGATTTTCAAAATTTTTCCGGCCAGGATAAAGTTGTAGAGAATTTAAAGGTTTTTGTTCAGGCCGCAAAATTAAGAGGAGAATCTTTAGATCATGTTTTATTATTTGGTCCTCCTGGGCTTGGTAAGACAACTCTTGCAACAATTATTTCTAATGAGATGGGGGTTGATATGAAGACAACTTCCGGTCCTATTTTGGATAAGCCTGGAGATTTGGCAGGTTTGTTGACTTCTTTGGAAAAGGGTGACGTTCTGTTTATTGATGAAATTCATAGAATGCCAAAAATAGTTGAGGAATATCTTTATTCTGCAATGGAAGATTACAGAATAGATATAATGATCGATAAAGGTCCGGGAGCGCGTTCTGTTCAAATTACTTTAAATCCGTTTACTTTAATAGGAGCCACGACAAGAAGCGGACTTTTGTCGTCTCCTTTACGTGCCAGATTTGGAATAAAGTGTCATTTAGAGTATTACGATGTTATTGTTTTACAAAAAATTATAAACCGTTCTGCAAAAATTTTAAATATAGATATAGATGACCAGGCTGCAAAAGAGATAGCCTGCAGAAGTAGGGGAACGCCAAGAATTGCGAATTTGTTATTAAGGAGAGTTAGAGATTTTGCCCAGGTGAAAGGAAACGGAAATATAGATTTAGAAATTACTAAGTATTCTCTTGATGCTCTTAATATTGATAAAAGAGGCCTGGATATTATGGATAATAAGATACTTACAACTATTATTGATAAATTTAAAGGAGGTCCCGTTGGGCTTACAACAATTGCTACCGCGGTTGGAGAAGATGCCGGAACCATAGAAGAAGTTTATGAACCCTTCTTAATTAAAGAGGGTTTTATAAAAAGAACACCTCGCGGAAGAGAAACAACAGATTTGGCTTATGGTCATCTGGGAATTTCAAAATACAGAGACCCTTATCTTTTTTAAATAATCACGATAGTTAAATCATTAATATTCAAATATTTTTACCAAACAGCTTATCTTATAATAAAATGAAAAAAGTATCTTTTTTAATCATTTTTTGTTTTTTAACAGTTAATGCGTTTTGCTGTACTTCAGCTATTTTCACCGGAAAAGTTACACCGGACGGAAGACCTTTGATGTGGAAAAACAGAGACACAGATGAATTAAACAACAGAATAGAAAAATTTAAAGGACCAAGATTTGATTTTCTTGCACTTGTTAATTCTCCGGTAAAAGGCGGCGAAGCATGGGCGGGGTCAAATACGGCAGGATTTTGCATTATGAATACGGCTTCTTATAATATTCATATTATAGGAGATAATAGTACTGCCGGAGACGGTGAAGGATCTGTAATGTATAAAGCCTTAGGTCTTTGCAAGACAGTTGCTGATTTTGAAAGATTTTTGGATACTCTAAAAAAACCTATGGCAATAGAGGCAAATTTTGGTGTTATTGATGCAGAGGGTGGCGCTGCCTATTTTGAAGTTAACAATTATAAATGGATAAAAAGAGATGTCAATGATCCTACCGTCGCTCCAAACGGCTATATAGTTTACACTAATTTTTCTTATACGGGAAGAGTGGATGAAGGACATGGTTATATCAGACATGATAATGCTGATTATGCAATTCAACAGGGTTTAAAAAATGGCGATGCTTTTACACCACAGTGGATATTTAATAATCTCTCAAGATCTTATTACAATTCTTTGATTGGAACAGACTTATACAAATCTAATGCAATTAAAGAATGCAATGGATGGTTTATAGATCAAGATTTTATACCAAGGGAGTCTACCTCTGCAGCCGTGGTTTTTCAGGGCGTAAAACAGGGAGACGGAGCGGATAATACTATTATGTGGTGTGCCATGAGTTATCCTCCGATTTCCCTTGCAATCCCAATGTTTTTAAAGTACCCGGAGACCCTTCCTGATATTATGGTTAAACAAACGGAATCTCCTTCAAATTGTAAAATGTGCGACATGGTTCTTGAACTTAAATACAAAGAGGTTTTTCCTATAAAACGGGGTAACGGCCATAAATATTTTAATTTCTCCAAAGTTTTTAACGCAGAAGGAACCGGATATGAGCAACAGCTTTTACCATCTGAAAATCAAATATTTAAGGAGAGCGATAAAGTAATAGAACTTTTAAGAAAAGGCAAACTTACAAAGAAAGACGTAGAAGCCTTTAACGGTAAAATATCTTCAATAGCAATTAATGCTTACGCTAATCTGAAGAATTAATAATGGTTGCAGAGAGAATAGATCAATACAATGCAATGCAATAAAAAAAAAGAGAACTTGAAACCAGGCTCTCTTTTTAAATTTGTAATGTCTTAAAAACATTTAGAATATCTTTAAATCTTGTATTCCAACTTTATAACTATCAGAATCTCCGGTTAATACAATTCTTATGCTCTTTACTTTTTCTTTTGGAAGCAGCACTGCTCTTTGACAGTCAAAATCTACTTTGCCTGTGTAATTTTCTCCGTCAGAAGAATATTCTGCGTATCCCTCTGTAATGCCGTAAAAGTTAACAATTTCGGACCCGGTTGTTATATCAATAGCGTGACATTCAAGAGGCTCGTCAAAGGTTATTTTTACGTAATCGCCGTTATGCCCTCTCCCGTCCAAAAACATAGTAGTCTTTGGATTGTAATCTGTTAAATCATTAAAGGAACTCTCTTTTAATAGCTCTTTATTGCTCTCTACTGAGAATTTTGGAGTTAAATATTTATGCAGCGGCATGCTCATTTGTGCAACTCCAATGCTGTGCAGAGTATCGCTGGCAAATGTTGCAAATCTGTAAGTGTCAGGATATTTTGTGATAATAGGCTCTGTGTAAACATATTTATAGTTTGTTGTATCAGCCTGTCCTCTTATACCATCGGCGGCAGTTTCCGGAGCAACAATTGCATACTTAATTACAGCACCTGCATACGGTAGCTCCGCAACTAATTTATAATTTGATATGGAATCATTATATGCCGTAAGGATGGTATCATTATCTGCATTGTGAGCCGTAACATTTGGATATATAACTCTATAACGGATACCCATGTGGCTCATCCTGTCATAATGAGCTCCTGTTAATCTGCGTTTAAAATCTTCCCAATTAGGAGTGCCGTCTGTTTTTTTAGAGGTTCCCCATGCAACTTCAGACAGGGCGCATAACCTTGGAAAAGTTTGATATTCAACAAAATTTACAGGCCTGTTGCCAAGTTCTTCCCATAAGCCGCCCTGCAGACCAATTACATATTTTTTGAAATCTGCGCTGTTCTCTTCCGGGCTTTTGCCATTATCAATCGGTGTTGCAATTTCAGCTGCATTCAAAGAGTAAGCTTTATCTGTCGGGACCAAACCTGCCCAATTATGACCCCTCTCCAACTTAGTGTGTTTCATGTCAAAATAACTGTAAGCTCCAACTTGGAGAACTGTAGGGTAATGACCTGCTACGGCATCTTTTGCAGGACTTGTGCTATGCCAAATATAGACAGTGGTTCCGGGATTCAAGTCTCCGGTTTTAATAATTTCTTCCCAGCCGGCAAGCACCTTTCCGTATTTTTCGGCAATATCATTTAACCTCTTTACAAAATAGTTGTGAAGACCAAATTCATCCTTTAAATCTTTTTGTGCAATAAGGGCTTGGCAATCCGGGCAATTTTTCCAGTTTGTATGATTAACTTCATCGCCGCCTATATTCATGATTTTAGAAGGAAACATTTTGGACATTTCCTTAAAAATTCCATCAAGCATTTTATAATTTTTCTCCTTTGCCACACACCAGATTTCTTTGCTGAATTCACTATTATCAGCATCTGTTTTAATATCTCCGTTCTCCGGCTGCTTGCAAACAATATCGGGATAACTAACCGCTACGGAACCGCTATGCCCCGGCAAATCTATTTCCGGTATAACCTCTATATTTCTCTCTGCAGCATATTTTACAATGCTCCTAATTTGCTCTTGAGTATAATACCCGCCATATCTTTTATTGCCGGAACCAAAACAAGATTTATACGCCTCGCCGGGTCCTCTCCAAGCTCCCTTTGCGGTAAGCTCCGGATATTTTTTAATTTCAATTCTCCACCCCTGGTCATCCGTAAGATGCCAGTGAAACTTGTTTATCTTATTGTATGCCAGCCAGTCCAGGTATTGATAAATTACTTCGGCCGGCCTGAAAGTTCTGGAGACATCCAGCATCATGCCTCTGTAATTATATAAAGGCCAGTCTATTATTTCTCCCGACGGTACACTGCATTTTGTTAAAGGCCCCTTAACAAATCTCTCTACGGGAGTTGCTCCATCGGCCAGAGATGCATAATAATAATAACCCTTTGCTTTATACACGGTTGAAGGGAGAAGCTGCAACAATGTTTGAATGCCGTTAAACATTCCGCCGTAGTCGGTTCCTGTTATAGTTATTCCTTTTGCCTCAACTTTTAATCTATATCCTTCTTTTATAGTATTTTCATTATCCGGAGCCAACGCTTTATCATTCTCTTTTACAAGTATATAACTGCCGGCAAATTTGTTTGGAACCCTGTTTTTATATATAACCTGTAAATTATAATTTAGATTTTGCAGATGATCTTTTAGATAACCTGCAAGGAATTTATTTTTGCATACTATAACGGTTTGTTCGTTAAGGTTAAAATCTATAGCGCCCGAGCCGGCGGAATCATTTTTTACAATTTGTGGCTTTGGCAATAGATTGTCGTACGGATTTTTAGTATTCTGTGCAAAAGATGATAAGTTGTAAAATACTAAACAACAGCAAACTGTTGCGCTGACGATAAATTTTTTATAATTCATTTTAATAAATTGTTTAGATAAAAATAATGGCGGCATTAAAAATTCTGTTCTTAACTTATTAATTTTCTTGTGTGTTTGACGGCCTGGTTTCCATTGTGCCCAAGTATGAAATAGGTTCCCGGCTATTCATTTCCATTCTCATAGCACATTCCGTATCATTGTAAATCTGCACGGTACATGATGTGTTTTCATGCATGGTTTCATTAAAAAATCGGAACTGATAAATAAAACTTTTTTCCTCTTTATTAAAACCTCCGGCCAAAGAGATAGCTTGATTTTTAGCAGTTATTGATAAATCCACATCTCCTATAACTGCTGTTTTATATGTCCCTATATAAGGCAGATAACAAGAAAAAGTATTCCCCTTTATTGATAAATAATAACCCGTGCTGCTGCTGCGAGTAGTCTGCCCCTGCGGGCAGATTTTGTATACATCAATGTAAACATCTTTGTTTTTAATACCATTTACAACAAATTGCTCAAGTTCTGCAGCTCTTGCCGCCTTTTTCTCTTTTCTTGATTGTGAAAACGCTGGATTACAAAGGGTAATCAAAATGCAAACAGTAAAGAATATTTTTATAATACAATTTTTAATCATCATAAATAATTTTTTCATTAGCATAAATCAATGGTATCAATAATCTGATATTATTTGCCTGCGTGACGTTCTACAATTTCTCCCGCATAACTCATCTGGTCTTTACCTGGCACAGTTAAAGAGGCAAGCACGGCGCCGTCCGTATATATTTCCATCGTGATTGTAAGTTGCATAGAACCCACGCCCTCTGTTTTATTGTCATTCCAGAAAACAGTTTGATATCTATAGCATTTGTCCTTATCCTGCCACCCGCCAAAATATGTGACTATTTGATGATTGCTGTTAATGTTCATGTTAGTTTCACTGTTACCGTAAGCAACTCGGGTGCCGTTACCTATGTAGGGAAAGTTGCAGGTAAATGTGTTCCCGACAATGTCTATGTAATACCCGT
>JAQWEK010000073.1 GCA_028704975.1 Bacteroidales bacterium
ACTCTCTGATGAATAGCTGCACCGGAAACTCCGCAATCGCGAGCGATTTCCAGGAAAGGCATTCTGGCGTTCTTTACAAGAGAAGAGAGGATTTTCTGGTCTGTGTCGTCGATTTGATATTTTGGCATATTTATAAAATTTAACTGTTTTTGCTCACTGTTCTGAACAAAAATAGTAAAATTTTTTATAAAATATTACTTTTTCTGTAATAAAATAGCCATCTAATTGGAATATTACCGGCGCAAGCGGAGTCATAATCACTCTGTGTACAAGGGATAAGCAATTGACTTTTTGTGCTCTCGACAGGAATTTCCATCCACCACCTGCCTGTGTTTAAGCTTGTTACAAAAGAAATAGCATCGCTGCCTCCGCCCATGTCAACTATTTTACGCATGAATTGCATTGCAAGTTTGCCCTTTGAAATAGAAATCATGGGGTCTTCTTTCAAATTAGAAGTAATGCCATCAAAAATATGCCAGACAACTTGGGATACAAGAGCGTCACATATATGCTTTCTGCTCTTTTCCAGAGAGATACCAAATAAAAAGATAGCTTTTAATTTCTGGGAGAATGCGGCGTACCTAACAATTTGACATATTTCATTGCTCATGAACCCGTTTGGATTTCCTTTCTCTTCCGACCACGGATAGTCTGCGTATTTTACGGAATGCATATCAATAAAAATGTATTGTGCATCTCTCAGAAGCGGCTCGCATTGAGTCATATCATCTCTTATCTCTCCAAGGTGCAGCGTTTCAAAACCACTGTCATTCAAAAAGATATCTATTCCCGGATTGAACAAATATCTCTGTACTCCAAGCAGCGCAAAACTCTTTAGGTTTTTATTTGTAAGCAGAGGAAAAGTGTCCTCCGGGTTTGCAAGAAAGTCTCCTGATGATATAAGTGCGGCTGTAAAAGGTTTGCCGCCAATAATACCTTTAAGGGAGGGAAGCTGTTCTCCGCAAAGAACAACTGTGGGGAGCTTAGATTTTAAATTTTTTTTAAGCGTGGCGGAGAAGTTTTTCTCATCCGGGGCGCTAATTAGTTTTGCGGCAGAACGTGCATTTTTTTCTGCATACAGTTCTTTGTAACCGCTTATTACTGAATCTAATTTGCCTTTTGCCATAGATCGGGAATATATTCCTTATAATTATTTTTTGCCTCTTTTCTTACCCTTACCTGTGGGTTCAGAATTTTTAATGATATTCTGACAATCTTCCAGTGTAAGTTCTTCCGCCTTCTTTGCGTTCTTTCCCTTTGGAATTTTATAGTTGTCTTTGCCGCATTTTATATATGGGCCAAATCTTCCGTTAAGAACATGAATGTCCTCTTTTTCAAAAACTCTTATGACTTTGTTAGCTTCTTTTTGAATGTGATCTTCTATTAAGGTGCAGGCCTCATCCTCTGTAATTGTGTAAGGATCATATAGTTTGCCAAGAGAGACAAATTTGTTGTCATACTTTATGTACGGGCCAAATCTTCCAATTGCAGCGGTGATGGCTTTATCTTTCCATTTGCCAACTTCTCTTGGAAGGTCAAATAATTTAAGCGCATCTTCCAGAGTGAGCGTCTCTATGGATTGACCTTTTCTAAGGCTGGAGAATTCTTTTTTAGGATCATCGTTATCTCCTTTTTGAACGACGGGTCCAAATTTTCCCAGTCTTACAATTATCTCTTTTCCTGTTGCAGGGTCTTTGCCCAAAGAGCGCTGCGCATTTACGTGTCCCTTCTCTTCCATTGATGCTTCCACTTTTTTGTGGAAAGGCCCGTAGAAGCTCTTAATCAGATTGTTCCAAACAAGTTTTCCGGCTGCAACTTTATCAAAATCGTCCTCAATTTTTGCCGTAAAACCGTAGTCCATGATAGATGTAAAATACTTCTCCAGAAAATCTGTCACAAGAATTCCGATGTCCTCCGGGAATAATTTATTTTTCTCCGCGCCTGTCTTCTCTGTCAAAGTTGTTTTCTCAACTTTTCCTCCCGACAGTGTCATCTTTTCATAACTTCTCTCAACACCGTCTCTCTCCTCCTTTACTATATAGCCTCTTGCCATGATTGTTGTAATGGTTGGGGCGTAAGTGGAAGGGCGGCCAATCTCCAGCTCCTCCATTTTCTTTACAAGAGATGCCTCTGAATATCTTGGGGGTTTTTGCGTAAATCTCTGGGTTGCAGAGATTTCAAGGGCATCCATTAATGCTCTGTCGGGAATATTAGGGATAAGCTGATTTTCCGACTCGTCATCTTGCTCATCATCTTTTCCCTCCAGATATAATTTTAAAAATCCGTCAAATAAAATCTGCTCTCCCTCACTTGTGAATTTCTCGGAAATTTTATCTCCTCCAATTGTGATGACGGTCTTCTCCAATTCTGCGTCTGCCATTTGAGAAGCAACTGCGCGTTTCCATATTAAGGAGTATAATCTTTTCTCTTGTGCCGTTCCTTCTATTGTCATATTGGAGGCATAGGTAGGGCGAATAGCCTCATGAGCCTCTTGTGCCCCCTTGCTCTTTGTTTTGTATTGTCTTGTCTTTGAATACTGAGCTCCGTAATTCTCTGTTATAGCCTGCTTTATGGTAGTTAATGCAAGCGTGGACAAATTTGTGGAGTCTGTACGCATGTAGGTGATAAGTCCGCTCTCATAAAGTTTTTGAGCAATCCTCATTGTTTGAGCAACGGAAAAACCGCACTTGCGTCCCGCCTCTTGCTGAAGAGCAGATGTGGTAAACGGAGGCGCAGGTGTTCTGGATATTTTTTTCTTCTCCGTTCCATCTACTATAAAGTTGCAGCCGTTGCACTTATTTAAAAATGTTTCAGCTTCTGCAGATGAATTGAATTTAGAATCCAGTGTTGCGCCAAGTTTTATCTTGCCGTCTAAAGTTGCCGGATGAAATACGCCGGTAACCTTATAAAAGGTGTCTGCCGTAAAAGCTTGAATTTCACGCTCTCTGTCTACAATTAATTTTACCGCAACAGATTGTACTCTTCCGGCGGAAAGTTTTGGGGCAACCTTCTTCCACAGAATTGGAGAAAGTTCAAAGCCCACCAGACGGTCCAGAACTCTGCGCGCCTGTTGAGCCATAACCAAATCCATATCAACCTTGCGCGGATTTTGGATTGCATTCAGAATGGCACTCTTTGTAATTTCATGGAACACTATTCTTTTAGTGTTCTCATCTTTAAGACCAAGATTGTTCTGGAGATGCCATGCTATTGCCTCCCCCTCACGGTCTTCATCTGATGCAAGCCATACTGTTTTTGCTTTCTTTGCCAGAGCCTTTAGTTCAGAGACAACTTTTTTCTTGTCTGCGGAAACCTCATATTTTGGCTCAAAGCCATGTTCAATGTCAATTCCCAGATTCTTTTTTGCGAGATCACAGATATGGCCAAAGCTGGATTTGACAGTATACTCTTTGCCTAAAAATTTTTCTATAGTTTTTGCCTTAGCAGGTGACTCGACTATAATAAGATTCTCTCCCATAATGCTTAAACCCCCTCTTTTTACTTTATTAATGGGCTGCAAAGTAAGTCATAAACTACTGTAAAATGCAAATTTTTATTTGTATTTTTGCTTTTGTTAAAAGCGGGAAAATGGAAATAAAAGATAGGAATAAATTTCTTAAATGGTTGTGGCTCATAGTTTTTAGCCCTATTATCCTTGTGCTGACAGCTTTAATGCTTGTTTGGATTTTTGCAGATATACCCTCTTTTGAGGAGTTGGAGGATCCGCAGAGCAATCTTGCAACGCAAATCTTAGCGGAAGACGGAACACTTTTGACTACTTTCCATGTAGAGAATCGTTCATATACTACGTTTGATGATTTATCAGAAGGTCTTAAAGATGCGGTGGTTGCAACTGAGGATGTGAGATTTTACAAACATAGCGGAGTGGATATGCGCAGTTTGTTCAGGGTTGCCGTAAAGAGTTTGGTTCTTGGGAACACCAGAGGCGGCGGCGGCGGAAGTACACTAAGTCAGCAACTTGCAAAGACTTTGTTCCCAAGGGAAGAGGTTAAGTCTCACTTCCCGGGCGCTAAGTTTTTTGTCTTGGGCGTTAATAAATTCAGAGAGTGGATTACGGCGGTTAAGCTGGAGAGAAACTATACAAAAGAGGAAATTTTAAGCATGTACATGAATGCCGTCTTCTTTGGCAGCAATGCTTATGGTATTCAAAGCGCTGCCCGTACTTTCTTTGGGAAGCTTCCAAAAGATTTGACTATAGAGGAGAGCGCGCTGCTTGTTGGAATGGTTAATAAGCCGACAAGGTTTAACCCGGTTGTGAACCCGGAATTGTCCCTAAAGAGAAGGAACCATGTGTTGAACCAGATGAGGAAATATAATTATATCTCTGAAACTCAATATGATTCAATTGTAAAAATTCCAATAAAATTAAGCTACAGCAGTGATGAAATCGCATCCGGTCTGGCTCCATACTTTAGAGATATGTTGCGCAGAATTATGAGTGCAGATGAACCGCACAGATCTGATTACTCAACGGAAAGCGAGTTTAGAGAGGACTCTTTGTCATGGAAAGAAGATCCGCTTTACGGCTGGCTTAATAAAAACTTTAAGACAAACGGAGATAAGTATAATCTGGATCGCGACGGTTTAAAAATTTATACACCTATCAATGCAAAGATGCAGCAATATGCAGAAGAGGCTGTCGCTGAGTATTTAAAGCAATTGCAATCTACATTCCGCAGAGATGTCAGATATACGCAGCATCCTCCTTTTGCTAACGGAACGGACGTGGCAACCGTAGAGACACTTATGAGGCAGGCGCGTCATTGGAGTGACCGTTATAAGAATATGAGGCAGGCGGGAGAGAGTGATGCGGATATAGAAAGAGCGTTTAACACAAAGACGGATATGCGCGTATTCTCTTGGAATAAAAAGGGTTATGCAGACACACTTATGACACCTAATGACTCCATTAAATATTATAAGTCTTTCTTGCGTGCCGGACTTATGGCCATAGAGCCTGAGACCGGATATGTAAGAGCTTACGTTGGCGGAGAGAACTATAGATATTTTAAGTATGACCAGGTAATGCAAGGACAAAGACAAGTTGGTTCCACATTCAAACCATTCCTTTATACTCTTGCAATGCAGGAGGGGTTTACCCCTTGTGACAAGGTTGTAAATGTGCCTCAGTCCTTTGTCGTATCCGGCGGAAATGTTTGGACTCCAAGAAGTCAGGAGGGCGGTCAGTGGATTGGGAAGACTGTAACTTTAAAGTGGGGATTGCAGAAGAGCAGTGATAATATTTCTGCCTATCTTATGAAGCAATTTGGTCCCGAGCCACTTGTTGCTATGGCGCACAATCTTGGAATAAAATGTTATTTGAATCCCGTTTATTCTTTGTGTGTCGGTTCCGCAGATATCCCTGTTTATCAGATGGTAAGCGCATTTAATGTTTATCCGAGCAGAGGTGTTTATGTAGATCCGCAATTTGTAATAAGGATAGAGGATAAAAACGGTACCGTGCTTGCCAGATTCCAAAGCAAAAAGAGAGAGGCTATTTCTGCAAAGACAGCATATTTGATGGTAAATATGATGCAGAATGTTGTTGATCACGGAACTGGTGCAAGGTTAAGGTCTTACATAAGCGGCGGACAATTTGGAGGCAAGACGGGAACAACAAATGACAACGCAGACGGATGGTTCATAGGCTATGCGCCAAGATTGACTGCCGGCGTTTGGGTTGGTGCAGAGGATAGGCAAATTCATTTTGCAAGCATGGCAAACGGAAGCGGTACAAATATGGCGCTTCCTATTTGGGGAATCTTTATGAAAAAAGTGCTGGCAGACGGAAAGCTTGGAGTTACTATCAATGATAAGTTTGCTGTGCCGCAAGACTTTGATGTGGACATGAATTGTCCTAATCCTGTGGCAGATACTGGTACCGGAGAGGGTGAGACCGGAGAGGGTGAAACGGAAGCCCAAGATGAATTCATACAAGAAAACTAATCTGCGGAACAGATGACTTTCATTAATGCCGGTGATTTATTAAACGATTGACTAATAACAGGAGAGTTTGATTATGGGTGGTAAACAGAATGTTGCCCTGATTTGCGGCGGAGATTCTTCAGAATGTGAAGTATCCGTACAGAGCGCAATAAATGTGTCAAAATCCATTGATGCAGAGAAGTTTCAAACGTATCTTATCTTTTTAAGAGGTACAAAATGGCTGCTGATTCTGCCTCCCGACGGAGAGGAAATAGATTTGGATTTGGTAATGGGAAGAAGTCTCCGCAATTTGGAGACTCGCAGCAAAGAGATAAACAAAACAGACTTTTCCGTGCTTTGCCGCAACGGTCTTGTGAAGTTTGACAAGGCTTTTATAATGATACATGGTACGCCGGGGGAAAACGGTCTGCTTCAGGGATATCTGGAGATGATGCACGTTCCTTTCACCACTTGTTCTGCCTTTGTTTCTGCAATTACATTTGATAAACATTCTTGCAAAAGATTTCTGGATTATGCCGGTGTAAAGATGGCAAAGGATGTTTACATAAGAAAGGATGTTCCCCACTCTACAAGAGATATCATAAGACAGATTGGTCTTCCTATGTTTGTAAAGCCAACTGTTGGCGGCAGCAGTTTTGGAGTTACTAAAGTCAAAAAAGAGGAAGAGCTGGAAGGGGCTATAAATCACGCTTTTACTGAATGCGATACTGTGATTGCGGAGGCTGCGGTTGACGGTAGAGAAGTCACAAACGGTATTTATAAAATGCATGGCGCAATTCATAAACTGCCTGTTACGGAGATTGTTACAAAGAGAGAATACTTTGACTACGAGGCCAAATATCTTGGAGAATCTGAGGAGATTTGCCCTGCCCCGCTATCCCCGGAACTTACTGCAAAAGTTCAAAATTTAAGTGAGCGGATTTACACTTATATGGGTTGCAGCGGAATTGTGAGAATGGATTATATCATTCACGGAAATGATGTTTATTTCCTGGAAGTCAATACTATACCCGGGATGACAAAAATGAGTCTTGTTCCAAAACAGCTTGCAGTTGCCGGCATTGAGCTTAAGGATTTCCTAACAGACATGCTTGAGAATATTTGATTTAATGCTCAACACTTAACAACTACCAACCGAT
>JAQWEK010000074.1 GCA_028704975.1 Bacteroidales bacterium
CCTGTAACAGGCAATTATTTTCTCGACAGGTTGCTCGGTGCAGACGTAAAATTCTGCAACCAGGAAGAGTATCGGAATCACCGCACGGAAATCATGAACCAAATGGCGGAAGAGTATAAAGCTCAAGGATATAAACCATACGTAATCCCCGAGGGAGCATCTAATGCTATCGGTACAATGGGTTATTTCAATTGTATGAAAGAAATTCTGGAACAAGAGAAACTGCTCGGTATTCAATTTGATACAATTGTTGTAGCGACAGGCAGCGGCGGAACCGTAGCAGGACTTTACCTTGCAAATGAGTTAATGAGTCTTGGAAAGCGAATTGTGGGAATGGCAGTATGTGATGATACTAAATACTTTACAGATATTACTTATAAAATAGCATCCGAGGCTGCAGCTTTGCTTCCGGAATATAAAGGAAGAAAATTAGACAAGAACAACATAGAAATCAATGATAAATATGTTGGGATAGGTTACGCATTAAGCAGGCCGGAAGAACTGGGATTTATTAAAAAAGTAGCTAGAACAGAAGGAGTTATCTTTGATCCGGTGTACACGGGAAAAGCCATGTACGGCATTTGGAATGAACTTCAGCCAGGAGGAAATTTCAGCCACAACGGGAATGTTTTATTCATCCATACGGGCGGTTTGTTTGGATTATTCCCTATCAGTGAGACATTCCCGCTATAGGAAGGCGAAACCAGAACTTGGAGCCTTTTCCCTCTTCAGAATCAACTCCAATTTCTCCTCCGCTCAACTCTATGATGTTCTTACTTATAGACAGGCCGAGGCCGGCGCCTCTGCCCATTTTGTCAACTTGGTTAAATCGATCAAATACAGTATTGGCATCTTCATTAGAAATGCCAATACCGGTATCTGTAACGGAGACTTCAACCGTATCACTATCAGGACAACAAATTGTACTCAATGTGATTGAGCCTTTTTTAGTGAATTTTATCGCATTGGTAAGAAAGTTTACGATAACCTGCTCTATTCTCAACAAATCTGCATTCACAATACAATCACACTGATAGTCTTCTTGCAGAATTACGTTCTCACTCGTAAAATTAACCTTCACGGACATAAAAGCCTCCATGCACGGATCTTCTATGGTAAAGTCGTTTTTGTTAAGGACAAGGGTCCCGGATTCAATTTTTGCAGTATCAAGTATATCGCTCACAAGCTGAAGCAATTGCCTGCTGTTACATTTTATAATTTCCGCATAGTTTTTTTTATCCTCAATGTCTTGCCCCTCCTCGCACAAAAGGCCTGCAAAACCAACAATTGCATTAAGCGGGGTACGGATCTCATGGCTCATATTTGATAGGAAAACACTCTTTAATTTGTCTGCCCTTTCCGCCCTATCCCTTTCTTTTAGAATTTCTTTTGTTGATCTCTTTACTTTAGACTTCAATACCAAAATAAAAATCGCTCCTAACAACAGCAAAACCAAAAGTGAGATCAAAACAAACTTCACGATAGATATCGTGCGCCTGTATCTCTCCCCGGCATGGTCCGTAACATTAAACCACTTATCGTAAATTTTATCGTACTCTCCGCTGACTTTCATCTCATAAAGTCCCTCATTAAGAAGAAATAACAAGTCTTCGTCTTTATAGTTAACACCTATTGAATAGCGTTGAGGGGCAATATTAGAAGCAATAATCTTGGTGTCTTTCAACTTTAAATCTCTTGCCATAGTCAGTGAAGAGAGATGATCAAATAAAACCGCATCGCAATCTCCTGATTCAAGCATTCTAAAACCCTCTTTAATAGTGTTTACTGCCACTATTTTATCTGTAAAACCCGTTTCACGCAAATAGTCATATCCCCTGTCCATTTTCTGCACTGCAATCCTCTTGCCTTTCAAATTATCTGAAGACTCAAAACCGCTCCCATTTTTTACCGTAAAAGAGAGCGTAATTATATTGTGGGGTATACCAAACCTGATATACTTTGCCCTCTGAGGAGAATACATTACGCCGACAATTACATCAATTTTTTCATTCTTCATAAGTTGGTGAACCTGAGACCAATCCCCAAGCGTAAGATCATAGTCCAAATGAAGATTTTTCATAAGAGCCCGGAAAAGTTCAACATCAAAACCATCAGGCTCTCCCTCCCTGTTAACATACTCATAAGGATAAAACTGCCGGTCACCGCTTGCTATGATTTTGTGATTAATTTTTATCGGCTCCATACCAACACTAGAACTGTCGGGATATTTATTCGACGCATTCGACACAGAACAGATAAGTTCGTCTTTAAGAGCATTTTGCGCACAGGCGAAAAAAGGAGTGCACATCAACAGGACGCAGCACACCAGTGTCATGAGTTTTTTCCGGGACATAATAACTTATAAATATGAGATGAGTTTACGTTAGCCTTCCTTTACAAGAATCATCTTTATACAGTCACCAACCTCCTTTGCCCTATCAGTTGTATCTTCCAGAGATTGAATAATATTCTTATACTTGGTAAGTTCTATCCCGTTTTTTTCGACTTCAAACAAGTTGCTCATATAGCATTCATACTGATCATCCACCTCTTGCTCTATATCTTTAATTTTCATACACTTAGCCATTAATATATTTGACTTATTTTTGAATGATGAAAGTTCCCTTGTTATCTCAGATAGAATTTTAGAATCCTCATAAATGGATTCTCCAATCTCTATCCACGTATTATCCACATATTTAGGCTGATATATAACAACTTTCTTTGCCGAATCATGAATATAATCCAATAAGGTCTCTATGGATGAGCATAAATTTTGAACATCTTCCCTGTCAAACGGTGTAGAATAAGTTCTGTAAAGCGTCTCAAAAATATTCATCTCCATCGCATCTCCCTGTTTCTCAAGCACTTTAATAGCACGTGCATATTCCTTCTTCTTCTCATAAGATTCTTCTTTGAGTATTTTTACAAGGATTTCTGCAGACTTCTCAACAATATCAGACTGACTGATAAACAGCGGATAGAATTTCTTACCCTTTCCTGTTATGATATGAATAAACTTGTTTAACCACATATGGACGATAAAATTCTTTTTGCAACAAAAAATATACTTTTCATGTTCAAAACGTTACAAATATATGAATTTAATCTTTACTTTTTCAGCGCCCGACATATTCCGCTGGCAATTTTTTAAAATATATAAAGATTTTCTTAAAAATTATTTGGTTTATGTCAATTTTGGTTCTATATTCGCATAGAGAATAAAAGAAAACGTTTGCAAATTAAATTAAGAAATTAGTTAATCATTTAAAAAACAATAGTATGGATTGGAGTAAATTAAGTTTCTCGTTCACCCCTACTGACAAATATATTTCATGTGAATATGAAGACGGCATCTGGGGCAAGCCGGTTATCAGTTCTGATATTAATATCCCTTTAAGCGGTTTGGCTCCTTCACTTCATTATGGTATTGAGTGTTTTGAGGGTTTAAAAGCTTTTAGGGGCCAGGATGGCAAAATCAGACTTTTCCGTCCGGATGAGAATGCAAAAAGGATGCAGTCTTCCGCTGCATATCTTGGAATGGACGCACCTACAACAGAAGATTTTACAAACCTGTGTATAATGGCGGTAAAAGAGAATGAGAGGTATCTGCCTCCTTACGGAAGCGGTGCTTCCCTCTATATAAGACCAGTGCTTTTTGGTTCAGGTTCCCAGCTTGGAATTGCTCCGGCTAAAAAACAAATATTATTCATTGCAGTTGCTCCCGTCGGTTCTTATTCCGGACAAGGCAACTTAGTTGCCGTAAATGGTGTTATAGCAAGAAAGTATGACCGTGCGGCAGGCCACGGGACAGGATGCTACAAAGTTGGAGGCAATTATGCTGCATCTATTCATGCGGGGCAAGTTGCAAAACAGCAAGGTTATAAGGCGGTTCTTTACCTGGATCCTATAGAGCACAAGTACATAGATGAGTTTGCCTCATCAAATTTCTTTGGCATTAAGGACAATACATATATTACACCTCTTTCCAACAGTATCCTTCCGTCCATCACCAATAAATCTCTGGAAGTTGCTGCCAAAGACCTTGGAATGAAGGTGGAGAGACGCAGAGTTCCTTCTGAGGAACTTGCAGAGTTCAAAGAGGTTGGTGAATGTGGTACGGCCGTTGTTATCACCCCTGTCAAATCAATTGACGATAAACCGGATATTGATGCCAGCGAGTGCAAGTGCTATACCTACGGTGGAATTGAGACGTGCACTAAACTTTACAATCACATTGTAGGAATTCAAAACGGCGAAATTAAAGACGAGCACAATTGGTGCGTTATTCTTTAATAAAATAGTTTTTAGGGTTATTGTTTTCATTGAGAGCTGCTAAAAGGCGGCTCTCTTTTTTATTTTATATAAAAAGATTGTTAAATTTGTAGGCTGAGGAGAAAGTTAAATAATTTAAAATCAGACTATTATGGAAAAAAGAGCTCTGTATATAATCAGCATGGCGTTTGTGCTAATTTTATTAATTACGCCAATTAATTGCATTAAAGCTCAATTTTGCTGCGCAGAACAACGTTCGCAGCTGGATTCAATTACCCCTGTTTTGGTTGAGAATTCTATTGTGACAACCAATCTTGACAAATATATTGTAGATAAAATTTTAATAACGCTGCAACCCTATTCTGACAGAAGCGTTCCTGATTTGATGATAATGGCGGCGAAAATGCTTATTGGCACACCCTATGTGGCCGGAACACTTGACAAGGCAGACTCTCATGAACAATTAACCATCAACTTGCACCAAACAGATTGTATAATTTTTGTGGAGACTTGTTTAAACTTAGCCATTACCGTACATAGGGGCGGCAAAAAAGCCACATTTCAACAATTTGCTGAAAATGAAAGAGTAAGCCGTTACAGGAATGGAATTATCGGAAGTTACTCCAGCCGACTGCATTATACAACCGAGTGGATAAGACAGGGTGAAAAATTTGGCAACATAAAGGATATCACAATGAGTCTAGGAGGAGATATTTATAATCATCCTATTTTCTTTATGAGCCGCAACTATCAGAGATATAAACAATTATCCTCAGCAGAGGAACTAAGCCGCATAAAGGAAATTGAAAATAATCTTAACAAAACACCTATTACTTATATTCCAAAAGAGAAGATTGCAGAGTGTGAGGACAAAATATGCAGCGGAGATATAATCTGCTACATGTCAGCCACTCCGGGACTTGATATAGCGCACGTAACAATTGCCTGCGTAGAGAATGGGAGAGTTGGTTTTATCCATGCATCTTTTGCCGATATGAAAGTGGAATTAGATAAAATGACCATCAAAGAGTATGTAAATTCAAGAAAATCTATAACCGGTATAAAAGTAATACACCCGACATCAGATGTAAACGTTAACAATTACCTAAAAAAAGCTTTGGAGAATAAATAGCAGAAGATAATAAATTACACATAATGAAAAAGTTGCTACGTTCTATCTTTATTGCCGCACTTGCACTAATGACCGTTTCACCGGTCTTTGCACAAAGCGCAGGTAAGGGGAAGAATATACAAATCATTAGTTCATACCGTTATGATGACGCTTGGAATCAATTGATTTGCAGTAAAATTACCTTTTACGCAAAAAAAATCATACCCGGTGTCAGTGTAAGTCTGGCAAACACAGATATCGTACATAAACAATCTTTGGCGGAAGGTGTTTCAGAAATTTCTGAGGTGTTTTCCGGAATTCAGAAAGCTCCGGATGCTGTGGTAATTGTTGGCACAGAGGCATGGATGGTGTTAAGAAAATCCGGCATTCAACTCGGGAATATTCCAATTGTAGTCTGCGCTCCATCCGATGAAACAATGGCGGATTACACATATTTCCTTGCAACTCATACTGTTCCCGACAGTTTGATATGCTCTCTTAAAGATGAAACCTCCGGCTATAATGTAACAGGAGTCTTTGGGAGAGATAATATTAGGGCTACCATAATAGCTCTTAAAATCTTGTTTCCCAACACAAAAACTGTAATTTACTTTTCAGAAAAAACTTTTGAAGATTGTCTTAACGCAAACAAGTTTGAAACGCAACTTAGTGCAAGAAATATTAATTTTATAGTTTCCGATATTAAGAAAGTTAATGCAGATATTATTAATTCTACTATTTCCAATTTCGCAAAAAAGAATGCGGCAATTCTAATTAACTCTTTTAGCACGGATAACTCTTCCGGTTACAATTCCGTATACAACTCCAACAATATACCTGTCGTGATTTTAAAGCAGATACCTGCAGATGCAAACACCCCAATGGTTGGCGGAATTTTTATAAGTGTTCCAAAACTTGCAGCGGCAACTGCAGCCTCTTTAAAACAAATTCTTTCCGGCACGCCCGCCTCATCCATACAGTTGAAATATATTTCTCCGGGGAAAATGTCTATTAACAAAGTTGCTGCGGACAAGATAGGAATTAAGCTGGAAGGCAAGAAGTACAACGTTATGTATGAAGACCATACAAGCTTTCTTACAAAGCATGCCGTTGAGATTCTCTCCGCGCTTCTGGTCCTTCTGCTGCTATTTGCACTACTTATAAATTTTGCAATCAGCAAGAGAGATAAAAAAGTCACAGAAGATGTTGAACTGTATAATAAGTTGTTAAAAGACTACAACGCATTGTTCAAAAATTCTCCAATAGGTATTGCGGTTTTTACGGGTCTTGGCAAATTTATTGAGGATAATCCCAAGGCAAAGGAGGAACTCTCACTTGTAATTCCCGACTA
This sequence comes from Bacteroidales bacterium, assembly GCA_028704975.1. Lineage (GTDB taxonomy): Bacteria > Bacteroidota > Bacteroidia > Bacteroidales > UBA932 > Egerieousia. Next base: position 6,738 of record JAQWEK010000074.1, read on the forward strand.
TAAAAAATCCGCAGAATTCTCTCTATTCAATTCTCCTTATGTATCCGATGCAACGCTGCAAAAAATAAGGCACAAGGAAATTGCAGATAAGCATTACATTTTTAAGATCAACAACAGTAACATATATCAAAGGGCAATATTTATACCTACAACCATAGAAAACAAAGAGGCTTTAGTTCTTCTTATTGTCAACAATACAGATGAATATATGCAGCGTTCAGAAAAAGACAGAATCAATACCTCTTTCCTTTTGGCAATGGATGCATCAAAATACGGTGTTGCAAAATTTGACTTGGCAAAGAAAGATTTCTCCTATATTGGGACTGATTCATGGTTCTATAACCTAAAAATAAAGAATGGCACGCAACT
>JAQWEK010000075.1 GCA_028704975.1 Bacteroidales bacterium
ACCTGATTAAATATGCGCAGCTTAAGATGATGAAACCTTCGGCATTTATAATTAATCTTGGACGCGGGGGAATCATTAATGAGGAGGACTTGGTGCGTGCGTTAAATGAAAACGTTATAGCAGGTGCTGGAATAGACGTCTATTCAAAGGAGCCGATTCCGCTCTCTTCTCCGTATTTAAAAATCAAGGATAACAGCAAAGTGATTTTTACGCCGCATATTGGCTGGACCAGCCAGGAAGCTCGCAAGTGCTTGATTAATAAACTATCGGAGAATATTACTTCAGAGGTGAATTAGGCTCGCGGCTCATGTACTTGTATTCCAAACGGTCTACAAGCCGCGGGCAAATCTTATTTAAGAAAACGGTAAGTTTTCCGATAGGGGTGAGAACAACCTGAGACTTGCGCTTGTACACGGCATGCACCATCTTAATCGCGACAGTTTCCGCACTCATCATTCCGGCCTCGTCTCTTGGAGTCTCTCCTTGGGGAGTGCCGTCCGCTGTAAGCGCTGCAAACCTGACATTTGAAGCCGTGAACCCTGGTGCAAAAACCAGAACATTCAATCCGTCGCGAAGGTGCTCAATTCTTAAAGTATCCAGAAATCCGTATATGGCAAACTTTGAGGCAGAATATCCGGTGCGTGCAGGGAGTCCCTTAAATCCTGCAATGGAAATCACTCCCACTACGGTTCCCTTGCTCTTAAGCAAATAGGGCAGTGCGTATTTTGTGCAGTAAACTGTTCCCCAGAAGTTGACGTCCATAAGACGTTTAAGGACAATTAAATCCAAGTCTCTGAACATTGCCCTCATGGAGATGCCGGCATTATTAACCAGAACGTCAATCTTTCCAAATTTCTCTACCGCAGCCTCTATCAGCCTCTTGCAGTTATCTTCTTTTTGCACGTCAGTGGGGACGGCAATAAATCTTCCCGCCTCTTGTCCTTTGTGAGAAAGTTCACAAAAAGCCTGCTTTAGCTTATCGGCAGAACGTGCAGCAAGAACAACACTTGCTCCTTCTGCCGCAAAAGCACGAGCGGAGGCAAGACCTATTCCGGAACTTGCCCCTGTTATTACTACAACTTTGCCGTCAAATTTACCCATTGCAAAATACTATTTGCTAGTTAATTATGATAGAGGAGGCTAATTATCAATAGCCATGTCTTTAATATCGTTGTCTCCGCTGTAAGCGCCATCTGCAAGTTTCTTTTTTATCTCCTCAAATGCCTTAAGAGTATACTCTACATGTTCCATCTGATGCATTGCGGTGCAGATAATTCTGAACATAATAACTCCCTTTGGAACAACAGGATATACAACTACGGAGCAGAATATTTTATAATTCTCTCTTAAATCTACAAGAATGTTTGTAGCTTCTGGAACTGTTCCCTTAACAAACACAGGGGTAATACATGCTTCTGCAGGTCCTACATCAAATCCTCTTTCTCTCAGACCGTTCTGCATTGCGCGTGCAATTTCAAACAAGTGCTTTCTTCTCTCATCTCCGTTGCGAATCATATCAAGCCTCTTTAAACATCCCTCAACAAGCGCCATAGGAAGCGACTTTGCATATATCTGACTTCTAAGGTTATATCTTAGAAAGTTAATAATCTCTTTTGGACCGGCAATGAATCCTCCAATAGCAGCCATTGCCTTAGCAAAAGCACCAAAATATAAATCAACTCCATCCATAACTCCTTGCTCCTCAGAAGTTCCGCGGCCGTGTGCTCCCATTACTCCAAAGCCGTGAGCATCATCAATCAAAATTCTGAACTTATATTTTTTCTTAAGCGGAACAATCTCTCCTAGAGCTCCCATAGCTCCTGTCATTCCGTAAACTCCCTCAGTGACAAGCAGTACTCCGCCACCTTGTTCATTTGCAACTTTTTCCGCACGTGCAAGAACCTTCTCGCAGTCTGGAATATCATTATGCTTGTATTTGATTCGCAGCCCCATGTGAAGACGCAGACCGTCCATGATACAAGCGTGGCACTCTTCATCATATACAACAACATCATGTCTTGTAAGAAGCGCATCAAGAATAGATATCATCCCCTGATATCCGAAGTTTAAAAGGTATGCATCCTCTTTCTGCTCAAAATCAGCAAGTTCACGCTCCAGCTTTTCATGCAAAGAAGTATGACCGCTCATCATTCTTGCCCCCATAGGATATGCCAATCCCCACTTTGCGGCAGCCTCGGCATCAACCTTTCTAACCTCCGGGTCATTTGCCAATGCCAGATAATTGTTGAAAGTCCATGCAAGAACTTTTTCCCCGTTAAAAGTCATATAGGGTCCAATTTCCCCCTCTAATTTAGGAAACATAAAATAGCCGTGAGCTCTCTTTCTGTATTGTCCAAGAGGGCCCCCTTCGTTTTCCTTGATTCTGTCAAATATGTCCATGTTGTTATATTTTTTTAATATTATTTTCTGTCGCGACAGATATTATCTGACTCTCAGCTTCTTGCCGCTGCGAATATTACTTCCTTTTATTCCGTTAAGTTTCTTAAGTTTTGCAACGGTTGTGTGATGGCGGCGCGCAATAGCTCCCAAAGTATCACCACTGTGAATTGTAACATGGCTTCCGCCTCTTCTGCTGCTATGACTTCTTGAGCGTCTGAACCTTGTATAATGCAATCTCTGATAGCGGAAATTATTTCTTGTTAGAACCAGAGTATTGTCCTTAACACTGAACGGACCGCTAAAGTCAATGGCATCTCTTGGATTTATTGCATTGCCTAAGTATCTCAATTCAAAATGAAGGTGGTAACCGGTTGAACGCCCGGTGCTTCCTCCAAGACCGATAGGGTCTCCGGCTTTTACCCTCTGTCCCTCTTCTGCAATGAATACGCTCATGTGGCCGTATAAAGTTTCCAGTCCGTTATCATTGCGCAATACAATAAAGTTGCCGTAACCGGCTCCCTCATAGCGTCTTATGCGGACTACTCCGTCAAATGCGGCACGAATTGTATCACCCTTGAATACTTTTAAGTCTATTCCTGCATGAATCCTTCCCCAACGCGGTCCAAATTCAGAGGTAACATATTTATCTGAAGGAGGATAGAAGCCGCTGACATCTATTCGCACGGTATCCTTCATGTCAGCAAGTTTTACGTTATACGGGTTAATTGTAGTATTGCTCCAAACATCATACTCTTCCGGCAACTCTGTCATTGACTGATTTTCATCTTTCTCCTCATCATCATACGTGTCTCCTGCATTTTCCTCTGAATTTATAAGAGCAACTCTCTCCTTCTCAATCTCTTGCAGAGTGTTCCTTGTAAATTCCGTAACAGAAAAAACAATGTGCGGCTTTTTGGAAACCGTCTTTGTATCTTTGCTAGATGGGTTTTCACTGTCCAGAGAGTAATTTTTAAACGGATCCGGAAGATAGAAAATAGGGATGTAATCAATTGCCAGCCAGTAATCGGCCCAGATGTTATCTACGGTGATACCGGTTGTATTTGAATAACTTAAGTCAACGTTGCTTCTTCCCTGCGGATAGAGAGGGTTCAATTTGATGCTTATCTGCGGTTCATCTTTTCTATTGCGATCTCTCTTAAAAAACTGAGCTTGTCCCTGTAATGGGACAAGCAGAAATAGTATAAGAACAATGTAAGTGTACTTTCTAAGCATCTATGTTTGCGTATTTTGCGTGTTGCTCAATAAATTCTCTTCTTGGCGGAACATCGTCTCCCATTAACATGGAGAAAATACGGTCTGCCTCTGCGGCATTTTCTATATAGACTTTTCTTAAAATTCTATTTGCCGGATCCATGGTGGTCTCTGCAAGCTGGTCTTGGCTCATCTCTCCTAATCCTTTGTACCTCTGAATCTTAATGCCCTTCTCAGACTGCGTTCCTCCCTTTGTCAGTTCAGCAATAACTTTATCTTTCTCTTCATCGCTCCAGCAATATCTGTTTAAATCTTTGCCCTTCTTAATCATATACAGAGGAGGAGTAGCGCAATATACGTATCCGTTCTTAATAAGGTCAATCATATAGCGGAAGAAGAATGTAAGAATCAGAGTTGTAATGTGCGCCCCGTCCACATCGGCATCTGCCATTATGATAATCTTGTGATATCTTAATTTGCTAAGATTAAGTGCTTTGCTATCCTCTTCCGTACCAACCGTAACTCCAAGCGCAGTATAGATATTTCTAATTGTTTCACTGTCAAAGACTCTGTGCTCCATGGCTTTTTCCACGTTAAGGATTTTACCTCTAAGCGGAAGGATAGCCTGATACATTCTGTTTCTACCCTCTTTGGCTGTTCCGCCTGCCGAATCTCCCTCCACAAGGAATAGTTCACATTTGGAAGGGTCTCTTTCTGAGCAGTCTGCAAGCTTATCCGGAAGTCCTACTCCGCTCATTCCGCTCTTTCTTTGAACCAATTCCCTTGCCTTGCGTGCGGCATGTCTTGCCTGTGCGGCAAGAATCACTTTATCAATTATAAGTTTTGCATCTTTAGGATGTTCCTCCAAATAATGATCCAGCGCTAAACTTGTTGCCTGGCTTACGGCAGCCATAACTTCCGCATTTCCAAGCTTGGTTTTTGTTTGTCCTTCAAATTGAGGCTCTGCAACTTTCACAGAGATAACCGCCGTAAGACCCTCACGGAAATCTGACGGATCAATTTCAAATTTCAAGTTCTTAAGCATTCCCTCCTTGTCTGCGTAGTTTTTAAGAGTAGTTGTAAGTCCTCTTCTAAATCCCGACAGGTGAGTGCCTCCCTCTATAGTGTTGATATTGTTAACATAAGAGTGGACGTTCTCATTGAATTCCGTATTGTATTGCATTGCAATTTCAATGGGGTAACCCGTTTTGTCGCTCTCCAGATAGATAGGGTTTTCTGTCAGATTTTCTCTATTGCCGTCCAGGTACTTAACAAATTCAAGCAGACCGGCCTCTGAGTAAAATACTTCAATTTTTGGCTTTGATACCTCAACTCCCTCATCATTAGTCTCCTTAGCGCGCATATCCGTTAGAGTAAGCTTAACTTTTTTGTTTAGGTAAGCCAACTCTCTCAGGCGAGCCGCCAGAATATCGTATTTGTAAACTGTAGAGAGTGTGAAAATTTCAGGGTCCGGCTTAAAAGTGATAGTAGTACCGGTATCGGATGCGTCACCAATGGTTTTTACGGGATATAGAGGTTTTCCCTTTGAGTATTCTTGCATGAATATCTTTCCTTCTCTGTGGACCTCTGCGGTCATGTGTATGGAAAGCGCATTAACGCAAGATACTCCAACTCCGTGCAAACCTCCCGATACCTTGTAACTTCCTTTGTTGAATTTTCCGCCTGCGTGCAGGATTGTAAGCACTACTTCCAAAGCGCTACGGTGCTCTTTCTCATGCATTCCGGTTGGAATGCCTCTTCCGTTATCCTTTACAGTAATAGAATTATCCTCATTAATAATCACATCTATATTATTGCAGTAACCGGCAAGCGACTCATCTATTGAGTTATCTACAACCTCATAAACCAAGTGGTGAAGTCCTCTTTCACCAATATCTCCAATGTACATGGAGGGACGTTTTCTAACAGCCTCCAGACCTTCTAGAACTTGAATACTTTCCGCATTATAGCTCTCTCCGGCACTCTTCTTTTGCAACTCTTGTTCACTCATTTTTTTAACTTTTTTTCCTCAAAACTTTTAACGTGCAAATTTAGGAAAAAATTAGAACTTTACCAAGACTCCTACCCCCCCTGAAATAGTCTTTTCTATATACATTCCATAGTACTGTACATTGCTGTTAAACAAATTGTTAAGCTGTGCAAAAGCGGTAAAGTGCTTGTTGATAACGTACTGTCCGTAGACACCCGCATCTATAAAGTCGGAAATTTTTGCTCCGGTGAAATTTAGCGTATATTTTCCATTGCCGTCAGCGCTCATCCTACCAAGTATGTAAGGGGTGGCTGCGCGGTAGTAAACCGTTGCTCCAACATATATTCTCTCCCGAAAGTTATATTCTGCATAAGTATTAAGTTCAAGAGGTGCGTATCCAGATGGTTTCTCTTTGTTAATCCATGATACAGTTCCATTTACCATATTCTGCATATCTGAATATTTTTTGCCTTTGGTGTATTCAGAGAAATTAAACTGTAGTCCTGCTTTAACTCTTTCAGATTTGTAATCTGCCTGGCCTCCAATCATAAATTCACTGTGATTGGAATATAGAGCGTTAAAAATTGAATTTGAGTAATCTGTAGCCTGCGTGCTTCCGACAGGATAATGTGCATTATTCATCAACTGCTCATATTCAACATATTGCAACATGCCTTTTCTTGCGGCATATCCCGCATAGATATCATAGCTTATTTTGTCATTGGCCATACCCTTAAGTCCGGCCTTTGCAATCAATGGAACGGAGCTGGCTCTCATGTCGATAATCGGAGCTATCCATCTGTTCTTTCTAAGCATAGAGGAATAACTGTTAACGTCATTGCCGCCGTCTGCAATTGCATAGGCCCATAACTTGTTATCTATCAATTCGTATGACACGGTGGCCTTAGGGCTTATATATGTGAAATATTTGTTTGCCCCGTCTTTATTCTTGAAAGAGACGGAGGCTCTTGCGCCAAGATTGAATTTCCATCTTCCGTTGTTGAATTTATATTGCAGCGTTCCCTCCAGCAGTGAATAGTGGTAGTCTTGTACGCCTGTATAAAAAACGGACTCTGAATTTACCCCAATTGTTACCATTGAGTATTTTCCAAAAGTAGGTCCCGCCTCTCCGTTAAACTTAAGCCAATTTTCATAGATATTCGGCTTCTGGACCACAGGAGTACTTGAGCCGGCTAAAGATGACAGCGTTGCAATATTTGCCTTATCTGACGTGTTGCTGTACGCAAGGTTAAGGTCATATCTGAATTTGCCGGTGTAACTTGCGTTCTCAACCGAGCTCATATTTAAGTTAATACCCCCTTGGTTGTACCGGTGTGACATATCATTTTTCATAAAAGAGTTGTTGCCAAAATGATTGATTTCAGGTGCATTTGCGTATCCCGTAAAGCGCTGGCTGTTATATCCGTAATAACTGTCTTGAACATTACGGTAATAAGCCTCTGCGGACAGGTTGCCTTTAAGCCACTGATGGT
>JAQWEK010000076.1 GCA_028704975.1 Bacteroidales bacterium
GAGTCTGCATAGAAGAGGCCTCTTGTCTTACACCGCCCTTTACGTCTGTCCCCGGCATAATCATAATCATGTTGCTGCCCATCTTTGAGATTTGGCTCTGGATGCTCTTTTTGGAACCCTGTCCTATTGCGAGCATGGTAATGACAGAACCAACGCCAATCACAATTCCAAGCATGGTAAGGAATGTGCGCAACTTATTGCTGGCTATGGATTTAAGAGCTATTTTAAATAAATTTCCCCAGTTCATAATTTTTTTTCTGTTTTATTCATCTTCATTTTTTGGAAGGGCCTCCAGCGCACTCTTGGCTGATTGAATATTGTTGTGCACTGTCTCCTCTTTAATCTTTCCGTCCCTCAATATGATATTACGTCCGCTGAACATTGCAATATCCGGATTGTGTGTCACAAATATTATTGTTTTCCCCTCTGCATGAAGTTTTTGGAATAGAACCAAAATTTCATAGGAGGTTCTTGTGTCCAAATTTCCTGTTGCCTCGTCCGCCAGAATAACCGCCGGATTATTCACAAGCGCGCGGGCAATTGCAACTCTCTGCATTTGTCCTCCTGACATCTGATTGCTTTTATGGTACATCCTATCTTCTAGTCCAACTGCCGTAAGTGCTTCAATAGCAGCTTGTTTTCGCTGCGCTGATGAATATGCGGAGTTATACATCAGCGGCAGTTCTACATTTTCCAGCGCGGTGGTCTTTGCAAGCAAATTGTATGATTGAAATACAAATCCAATCTTTTTGTTTCTCAGAATTGCCCTCTCCGGCTTGCTCATTGTTTTGACGGAAACGCCATCCAAATAATATTCACCGCCGGAGGGCGTATCTAAACATCCAAGGGTATTCAAAAGCGTGGATTTGCCGCTGCCGGACTTTCCCATAATTGTCACAAACTCACCCTCATACACCTTAAAGCTTACTCCTCTTAAAGCATGCACAATCTCATCTCCCACCAGGAAATTCCTCTTAATGTCCTGTAGGTCAATAACAACCTTTCTCTCTCCGGTACTTGCCGTATTATTACTGGTATCCATAGTATTATTCAATTATTAATTTTTTATCCCGACAGTTTTATTTTGGACCGGAGCTGTTTTCGCCGCCGTTGCTGCTGCTCTTCTTATTATTTTCTCCAGGATGCTTAGGCATGAAAGGAGAACTTTGGTCACTTGAACTACTTGAATCCGAATCGCTTAATGTGGTACCTGCGGTTGATGACATGCTCATCTCTACAACAACCTTTGTTCCTTCCTGTACTCCGCTTGTAATCTCAACGGCAGTTTTGCTCTTTGTTCCCGTCTCTACAGGAATAGCTGTAAAAGTCTTATTATTAAGTGTCCAAAGTATTCCTTTTTCCGCCTCACCTACAGTATGGTTACCAAGATACTGCTGAGATTCTTTGCTGATTGAATATCCGTTTTTCTTTGCATATAGCTGAGGATCAAATTTTAACGCCTTAGGTTTTACGGTAAGCACATTATTTTTTTCAGCCGTATAGATTGTTATGTTTGCCGTTAAGCCCGGCTTTAATTTTAAATCGGGATTTGGGGCGGACACAACAACTTCATAAGTAACTACGTTATTGGTGGTTGTAGCATTCTGTCTTACCTGCGTAACTGTGCCGCTGAAGGTCTCTCCAACATAAGCATCTACTGTAAACTCAACTCTCTGTCCATCCTTAACATTACCTATGTCGGCCTCGTCAACATCAGCTATAACTCTCATTTGCGTAAGGTCTTTTGCAATATAGAAAAGTGTTGGAGTACTGAAGCTTGCGGCAACAGTCTGACCTTCCTCAACGCTCTTGCTCAATACAACTCCGTCAATAGGCGAGGTAATTGTTGCATAGGAGAGGTTTGTTCTTGCCTTCTCCATGCCCTGCCTGGACATTGCCAGAGTGTTTTTGGAACTTTGGTAACTGTCAAGGGCCGATTCATATTCGCTGTCCGCCACCAGTCCTTTGTCATGCAGCATTTTTTCTCTGTTGTAATTTTTAAGTTGATAAGAATAATCACTTTGAGCCTTTGCATAGCTGCTCTTTTGGCTCTCATAATCGGCCATTAACGTTGTTTTATCCAACTCCGCAATTACTTGTCCTTTTTTAACGACGCTATTGTAATCTACGTAAAGTTTTTTAACAATACCGGAGACCTGAGTACCAACTTCCACCTTTACAACAGGCTCTATGGTACCCGTTGCGGTAACGGTATTGTTTACATTGCCGCGTTTAACAGCCTCCATCTTAAACGTCATAACGCTTTTAGAACTTTTCTTTCCAAAAATAAGCACGCATGCAACTATTACTATAACAGATACAACGCTCCACCAAATTATTTTTTTCTTATTGTTCATATTATTTTTTTTTAATTTTTCTATCACGACGGATTTTATTAATGGGCACCTTTTAAATATCAATCTCCTCTCCCATATAAAACTTAAGCACCTGCAGATTGTAAAGCGCCATGTACTTTGTTTGTGCAACTTGCTGCTCTGCAGAAAGATATGCGCTCTTCTCTTGTTCCAGCTCCACAAGGTTTTTCATTCCAAGATTAAACTGCTCGTATACAAGATCATAACTTTCTTTTGCGCTTATGTATGATTGCTTTGCGCTAATGTACTCTTGCTGAGTGTTTTTAGCGTTAAGGTATAAATTGTCTATTGTTTTATACATATCATTTTCTGTCTGTTCCGCAGCGAGTTTGTAATAACTGATATTGTTCTTTGCCTTCTCTGTAGCGCTCCTGTATGTGCGGTTGCTGTAGATTGGGACAGTTATAGTGACGCCAACGGTATTGGCCCAATTAGTCTTAATCTGTTTGCCGTAATTTGTGCCTGTGCCGCTTACGTTATTTGTTCCGCTGCTTGCATTAAGAGATATGGTGGGATTGTATTTTGCATTAGCCAGTTCAAGTTCACTGTTCTTAATGTACAATTTGCTTATCTCAATTTCCGGTCTTAAGTTTATGGCCTTTGCAAAGACGTTTCTGCGGTCAGGAATGATCTCAAGTACTTTGTCTTCAGATATTTCCGGTGTGACAATGCCCATCTCTTCTCTCTCCAACTTAAGCGCGTTTTTAAGATTTACCATATCGCTGTCATAAGTGCTATGCGCCGTAACCAGCTGATAATTATCTGCATTGTACTGTGCCTCCAGCTTTGCGCAATCCGCCTTTGACATGTTGCCCGCTTTAAGAAACTCTTTTCCTCTTTCCCACTGTGCTTTGGATGAGGCAAGTGACTCTTGTCTGATTTTTATATTTTCCATATCGTAAAGCACTTGCACATAATATTGAGCAACTGCAACTTTAAGGTCTAGTCTGTTTTTTGTATATGTCAAATCTTGAATTTGCCGTGTTACATTCTTCTCTTTTACAATGTTGTTAAGATACCCTCCCTTGTACAATGTCCAGTTGGCGGATACTCCGTAATTTCCAGAGTACGAGTTCTTTTCTGATGTGCTGTTGTTAAAGTAATTTCCGCTGTAATTTTGACTTGCGGAGGCAGATACGGAAGGGTACTTTGCCGCCTTTGCCGTCTTAACATCAATGGCCGCATTGTCTGCATCAATCTTGCTTTGCTCAAGCGCAACATTGTTCTCCAGCGCGTAGTCCGTACACTGTTTAAGCGTCCAAGTTTTTCCAACGCTTAACGTGTCCCTGTTTTGAGTTGCAGGAATCTGTGCCGCATCCGCCTTATAAGCGATGTCCGTTCCAACCAAAATTGAGGCAATAATTATAATTGCATTTGGAATTTTTTTCATGATATTTTTAATAACCTTCATAGCCGGTTTATTTTCTCTTTAAAAGCAGAGGCAAATTTGGTGCAAAAATCACTGAAATCCCTTAAAGTTAGACCAATAAGGATAAAATGCCCACCAACAGCGCAATTTTATCTATGAATCTACAAACAGCCAAAATTTGTACCTTTGACAGACGTTTTGTAGCGCTTTTTTTGCATTTGAATACTAATCCTAATACCATGAAAAACACAACTGTCGGGAGTCAAAAAACAATGCGGGATATTTATGATTTTTTCAAACATTTATGCCGCAATAACAACAAAGAGTGGTTCACTGCCCATAAACAAGAGTACCTTGAGTGCCAGGCAAAATTTAATGAATTTGCACAGCAGCTGATTATAGAGATTGGTAAGTTTGACCCTTATATAGATCCCGACAGATTAACCGTAAAGGAATGTACTTACCGAATTTACAGGGATATACGTTTTAGCAAGGATAAAACCCCTTATAAGAATCACATTGGACTTTATATTACAAGAGGGGGCAAGAAGGGCCCTTATGCCGGATATTATTTTCACATGCAGCCCCCGGCGGTAAAAGATTATTTTGAAGGAAGCATGCTTTATGTTGGCTTGTATATGCCTGAACCTAAGGTGATAACCAGTATCAGAGATGAAATATCCGTTAATGGAGGGGAGCTTATAAAAGCAATAAAGGAGGCAAAACATTTTACTCTTTTTGACGGGGATACTTATAAAAAACTGCCGCGCGGATTTGAAGACGTTAAGAATCCGGAGTGGCAGAAGTTATTGAAACTTAAGGAAATATCCTTGGGCTATCAAATGACGGAGAATTTTCTGTTTAAAGATGATAAACTTGCAAAAAGGGTGGCTATCCTGCTTAAGGAGACAAGACATTTTACTCACTTTATTAACAAGTGCGTAGATTATGCGCTATCTGATTAAAATACAAACAGGCTCTAAATTGTTAAGTCTTAGTGTTTTGTCTGTGTTGGTCAGGTATCCCGTCTTCTTGTTAATCCTGAATATTTGCACCTCATGGTCTTGCTGGCATGCAACAAGCATAAAGTCTCCGTCAGGAGTTATGGCAAAATTTCTTGGTCCTGCGCCGGTAATCTGGTATCCTATTTTTGAGAGAGTTCCGTCTGAATGAACTTGGAAAATGGAGATACCGTCTCTTACTTTTCTGCATGATGCATATAGAAACCTTCCGTTGGGGTGAATATGAATATCTCCGCTTGCGGCTGCATTCATGCGGTCAGATAATGTGTCCTGTATCTGATTAAGTATCAGATTTTTTCCTTTTTCATTTATATTGTAAACAAGTATTCTTCCGCTAAGCTCGCAAAGCAAGTACATGTATTGTCCGTTGTTGCTGAATTCTACATGCCTTGGACCGTATCCGGCGGGTACCGAGTAGGATGCAGTATCACACCAATATAATTTCATGTTTTTTCTCTTCAAAGAATCATTGCCAAATCTAAAAAAATACAACTTGTCGCAGCCCAAATCTGTTGCCATGACGTAATCATTTCCGGTGTCTTTTCCTTTGATGACTCTTACAGTATGTATATGCGAGCTGGCCTGTCTTGCAATGTTTGGTCCGCTACCCAGAAATTTAATGATTTGAGAGCATTGCTTTATGTTGCCGTTTGTATCTACGGGAAATAAAGAGATGCTGCCTCCGCCATAATTGGCCGTCATTAGATAATTTTTATAATATGTTATGTAACAAGGATCTACGCCAACATCCTTTCTGCGGTTTATCTTTGAAGGAGTGAATGTATTTCTAAATGAACTGACTCCGGATTTTGCAGCATTCTCGCTTACCGCAAATAAGAATTTACTGTCGGGAGAAAGAGTAATAAATGAAGGGTTTGCATCATTATAATCTGCAAGTTTTGACATCTCAAGAGTCCTGCAGTTGAAACTGTATTTTACAGCTTTGTCTCCGTAAGCTCCAATATATACGGAATATACATGATTATTCTCTCTATTCTTGGCAACGATAATGATTATTGCGGCTGCAGCAAGGGCAAGGATGCTCACTGCTGCCAGAGTAACTATACCTTTTGTTTTCTTTGTCATGGTTTTATTCTTTGTGCAGTTATTGGCTTCTTTTTAAACAGTTGCCGGTTATTCTTTAAATTTAATTATCGCCGCTTTTAAGGCTTCCCAATATCCCGGAGTTTTAATAGCGTTTCCTAGGTCATAAATGCTAATTCCTTCTGAACCTGCGCCTCTGACATAGTCAAATATAGTGTTTAAGTATGAAGCAGATTCTTCATCCGCATATATGCCGCTGCAAAGATATGCATTTGAACCGCTCTTTTTAAGCCCTTTCACGCCCTTTTTTGTCTCGGTTATAATCCACTCTGCCTGTTCATTGTAGAATTGGTAATAAATCATGGGAAAAACAATGTCCAGGTGTGTGAATTTTGTCCAGTCTTGCCTTACCAGTTTGCGGGCAACATCCGGAGAAGGGAATACATCTGCACTTGCAATTTTATGGTGCTTGTGAATTACATCCGCAAGAGCATTTGCGATTTTTACAACTGCTTCATAGCGGTATTCCATCCAATGCTTGTCTTCAGTAGGGTTCTGAATATTAATTGGGTCCACACCTCTCTTCTTTTTGTACTGCTCTCTGCAGTATGGGCAATAGCAATGATCCCACATGGGATAAACTTTATCCTGATGCACTTTTCTCAGTTCCCACAGTCCGGCCGGAAGTATCGCATCCGGGTATCTTATAAAATCCAAATTTATCCCTGTAACTCCGTCTATCTCTGCAATTTCATTTATCCTGACTTTAAGATATTCAAGCACTTGAGGCTGAGACGGACATAACCATCTGTAGTGGTCTACTCCATACATATTGTAGTCCAGACAAGACTTTCCTTCTGCGTTGACCTGATACCAATCTCTGTGCACCGCCTGCAAATTTTTCTCACAGCGGTTCATAATCCATACCCAAATATGTAGTTCAATGCCGTATTTTTTAGCAAGTGCGGCAGCTTTTTTTGTGGCTGCAATTGCCGCGTAATCAGTAAAATCCGTTGTGTCTGACATGCCAACGGGGTTACCTCCGTGCACTTCCATTATCAGCGCGTCAATGCCGGCCTCTTTTGCCTTTGCAAAAACAGAATCTGCCGCCGCATCAGTCATCGGACCAACGGATCTCATCCATGCCCAAACTTTTTTCTCCGGATTAACCTTATTGTCAGTTGTTTTCATGATTTTATCATTTTTTATGATATGCTTAGCACTCAATGTATTAACTGAAACAAGAGCGCATAAAACAATTGCCATTGTCTCCC
>JAQWEK010000010.1:0-12617 GCA_028704975.1 Bacteroidales bacterium
AGCTTGTGGTTTTTGCAGAGGTTTGGAAAGAAGCCTATGCACCTGTTTGGGGTCCTTGGAACTTTGATGTTCCTAGCCGGCGCGGTAATCACCCTTTGGTTAATTATCGCCAAACTCATAGCTCAGAGTAACGGTCTCAAATTCAGAGCCGTCACGGACCAGCCGCTTTTCTATCTGGCGCTGGTAGCCGCCATCGTTGGTATTCAATTATTCCTTGCCGGCTTCATTGCCGAGCTTGTAAGCCGCAACTCATCAGGTCGCAACAACTACCTGATAAAAAAACGTTTCTAGGAAAACACCTGATAGGAAAAATAGAAGGTAAAAAATTAAAAATACCCTTCAAAAATTTTCCCTGCTTCTTCTTTGCTGAGAATGGAGCAATTACCGGTAAAGCTGGCGCCGATTTCTATGCCGATGTGGATAGTTTTCAGGTTTCCTTTGTAGACAGACTTGCTGCGGAAGTTTGCTGAATGTGAGGCCATGATATCCCCGGTTGTCTTACCATATATATCTGAATTTCTGCAGATTATCCTGCCGGTCATATTGCCGTTCTCTCCAACAACAAGCTTCCCCAAAGTGACGACATCACCAATCAGATTGCCGTCTATTCTAATATCAGAATGCGTAACAATATTTCCCTGAAGAGTTGTTCCCTCCGCAATGCGATTGACGTCATTTACCGCCGGTACTGATGGTCCGCTAGTTGATTTCATGATAGAATTTTTATAGTTCCATTGCCTCTGCGGCGTCTTTAATTCCCTCACTCATAGTTGGATGCGGGAACACAGTGTTAGCAACCTGCTCTGCAGTTGCACCAAGATTCATTGCAAGTACCATGCCTCCGATAATTTCAGTAACATCAGCACCAATCAAATGAACACCGATAAGCTTGTCTGATTTTGCATCAGAAATGAGTTTCACAAAGCCGTCAGTCTTTCCTGCAGCTGTTGCCTTTCCGGATGCAGTAAACATAAATTTTCCAACCTTGTATTCAATTCCAAGCTCCTTCGCTTTTTGCTCAGTAAGTCCGGCAGAAGCAATTTGAGGAGATGTATATGTCGCCCCCGGAATATACTTATAATCAATTGGATGAAACTTTGCTCCGGGTTTACCTTCAAGTTCAGCAATATGCGCTACGCATGCAAGTGCCTCAGCAGAAGCTACGTGTGCCAATGCAGGAGTTGCAATTACATCCCCTATTGCATAAACATTTCCGCACGCATTATAAAACTCATTAACCGCAATCTTGCCTCTCTCCATCTTCACTCCTATCTCTTCAAGTCCCATATTATCAGTGTTTGGCGCAACACCAACCGCGCACAAAACTCTCTCCACATTTATAGTCTCAATACCTTTTTTGGTCTCGACAGTTAATTCACAATTGTCTCTCTCTGCTCCGCTTTCATCTTGTAACTTATTGAATTTAACGCCGGTAACTTTCGCAGAGGTCATAACCTTCATTCCGTTCTTGCGGAAACTTCTGCTTAACTGTCCGCAAATATCATCATCCTCCAGCGGCACAATCTTATCCAGGAACTCAATCAGGTAAACCTGCGTACCCATTGACAGATAGAAATTTGCAAGTTCGCTTCCAATTGCTCCGGAACCGATTACGGCTAAAGATTTTGGCAGCGTTTTAGGTACAAGGGCATCTTTATAGGAGATGATTTTTTCCCCGTCAAATGGCGCAAAGGGCAGCGCTTTCGGGCGCGCGCCGGTTGCTACGATTATGTATTTTGCAGTAACTTTTTTTTCACCGACTTCAATGGTATTAGCATCAATGAATTTGCCGCTGCCCGCGATAACCTCAACGTTGTACTTCTTAAATAGGAACTCCACACCGCGGCGCATCTTGTCAGAAACTCCACGCTCGCGCTCTACAATCTTCTGAACATCCAAACGAAATCCGCTTGGTGAAACCGCAGAGTCAAAACGATTTGCGAAAGAATCTGCAACAATTCCGTAAGCCTCCGGATGTTTTAAAATTTCAAAAGCCTCAGCAGATTTCAGCAGCGCCTTTGTTGGTATGCACCCCCAGTTAAGACATATACCCCCAATCTCCGCACGTTCTACAACGGCTGTTTTAAATCCGTATTGCGCGGCTTTTACCGCAGCCACATAGCCCCCGGGTCCTGAGCCTATTACAAGTATATCAAAATCAAAATTCATATATAATAATCTAATAATTTTATCAAATTATTTAACCTCAAAAGGACAACTCAAAATACTTATCTTAAAAAGGTTACTCAACAATGCACTTATGTCAAATGTAAAAATATGAATTGTTGTGATAAATAAATTTAGTTTTATTACTCATGGTTACACAATCCCTTTCCCGTGGCAGTTCTTATATTTCTTGCCGCTGCCGCAAGGACACGGGTCATTTCTTCCAATCTTCTTTTCTACATGAATTGGAGCGTTGCTCTTCTGCTCTCCGCTGTTTGCGGAGACATCATCATGACTCATCTTCATCTGGCTCAAGTCTGTTCTCTTCTTAGCAGCTTCCTCTCTTACGTTCAGCTCATCATTCTGACGCAAAGGTATTTGTGCTCGTACTAAGAATGCTATCACATCCCTGCTGATTTTCTCAATTATGCTCTGGAACAAATTGTAACTCTCAAATTTGTAGATCAAAAGAGGATCCTTCTGCTCATAAGTTGCGTTCTGTACAGACTGTTTTAATTCATCCATCTCTCTCAAGTGCTCTTTCCAATGCTCATCAATCATAATAAGAGTGACGCATTTCTCCAGAGCAATTCCTATCTCCTTGATATTGTCATTTGCCTTCTTAAGATTGACTATCAGCTGAAGCATCTTTTGACCATCTGAAATCGGAATTGCAATATTCTGATATGTGGCAGATTGAGTCTTATAAATCTGAGTAACTATCGGCTGAGCCTGAGTGGAAATAATCTCTCCGCGGCGCTGAATAATTTCAGTAATTGCTGTAGCGATTTTGTCTCCCAGATCTTCTCTTGACGCATTCTCATAATACTGCTCATTAAAATCGGGAACCATTGAAACATCCATCATCATCTCCAGCTTGAAAGCTTCATAATCCATTGAATCCTTCTTGCCCGCAAGAACATCCGCATAATCCGCAATCATGTTCTTGACATCTATCTCTATTCTCTCTCCGTAAAGCGCATTCTTTCTTCTGGTGTAAATAACCTCTCTCTGTGAGTTCATCACATCATCATATTCAAGCAGTCTCTTACGAATACCAAAGTTATTCTCCTCAACTTTTCTCTGCGCCCTCTCAATGGATGAAGAGAGCATTGAGTGTTGCAGCACCTCTCCTTCCTGCATTCCAAGACCGTCCACAATCTTTGCAATCCTCTCTGCTCCAAACAGTCTCATCAAATCATCCTCCAAAGAAACAAAGAACTCTGATGACCCCGGGTCTCCCTGTCTTCCGGCACGTCCGCGCAACTGCCTGTCTACTCGGCGGCTATCGTGACGCTCGGTTCCTATGATTGCAAGACCGCCGGCCTCTCTTACGCCGGGTCCCAGTTTAATATCGGTACCGCGGCCCGCCATGTTTGTGGCAATTGTAACGGTACCGGCTTCGCCTGCATGAGCAACAATCTCAGCCTCACGTGCATGTTGTTTTGCATTCAAAACGCTGTGCTGAATTCCGCGCAACTTAAGCATTCTGCTAAGCAGCTCCGATATCTCAACAGATGTTGTTCCAACCAAAGTGGGGCGCCCATGCTTCCTCAACTCTACTATCCTATCGATAACCGCATTGAATTTCTCCTTCTTTGTCCTGTAAATCAAATCATTGGAGTCTATCCTGATAACCGGTTTGTTAGTAGGAATTGTAACAACATCCAGTTTATAGATTGACCAGAACTCTCCCGCCTCTGTAGATGCGGTACCTGTCATTCCGGCCAGCTTGTGGTACATTCTAAAATAATTCTGAAGTGTAATTGTAGCAAACGTCTGAGTGGCAGCCTCAACCTTTACATTCTCCTTTGCCTCAATAGCCTGGTGAAGTCCGTCTGAATAACGTCTTCCCTCCAGGACACGTCCCGTCTGCTCATCTACAATCTTAATCTTATTGTCTACATTTATGTACTCCACATCTTTCTCAAACAGAGTGTATGCTTTAAGCAACTGAGTTACAGTATGTACGCGCTCCGATTTAACGGCATAATCCGCAAGCAGTTCGTCTTTCTCGGCCTGTTTCTCCTCAGGAGTTGAATTGCTCTTTTCAATCTCAGAGATTTCCGTACCCACATCCGGCAGAATAAAAAATTTAGGATCGCTCACAAGCCCGGCAATGTAATCATTGCCCTTATCTGTAAGCTCCACCGTCTTATCTTTTTCATCTATAACCATATACAGAGGATCTGTAACTATGTGCATCTGCTTGTTGTTGTCTTGCATATAGAAATTTTCCGTCTGCAGCATAATTTGTTTTATGCCCGGCTCGCTCAAATATTTAATCAAAGGATTATAACGAGGCAGCGCCTTATGAGCTCTCAGCAAGGCCATTCCGCCGGCGTTATCTTTATTGCCGGCCGCAATTAATTTCTTTGCCTCCTGAAGATATTTGGTAACCTCCCCTCTCTGAATGTTGTAAATCTTTTCTATATAAGGTTTATACTCAGCAAATTGCTGGTCTTCTCCTTTTGGAACGGGACCTGAAATAATCAATGGTGTTCTTGCATCATCAATCAAGACAGAGTCCACCTCATCCACAATTGCATAATGATGCTTGCGCTGTACAAGGTCTTCCGTATTGATTGCCATGTTGTCTCTCAGGTAATCAAAACCAAACTCATTGTTTGTACCAAATGTGACGTCAGCCCTATATGCACGCTTGCGAGCCTCTGAATTCGGCTCATGTTTGTCTATACAATCTACTGATAATCCGTGGAATTCATAAAGCGGACCCATCCACTCGGAGTCACGTTTTGCAAGGTAATCATTTACCGTTACCATGTGTACTCCCTTGCCTGCCAACGCATTAAGGAATACGGGAAGTGTTGCAACCAACGTTTTTCCTTCTCCGGTTGCCATCTCCGCAATCTTTCCCTGATGCAGCACAATACCTCCAATCAGCTGAACATCATAGTGTACCATGTCCCAGGTAATCTCATTGCCGCCCGCCATCCAGTGGTTTTTCCAAATTGCATAATCACCATCTATTTTGACAAAATCTGCATGAGTGCTGAGTTCCCGGTCAAAATCGTTCGCTTTAACTTTAATGGTTGCATTCTCTTTGAATCTGCGCGCTGTTGACTTCATAATTGCAAAAGCAACAGGAAGCACCCCATTTAGAACGTCTTCAATTTCTTCATCAATTTGTTTTGCCAGCTTGTCAATCTCAGTTGCACACTGCTCTTTATCGTCTGCAGAGATTGTGACATCCTCAAGCTTATTCCTCAACTCTCTTTTCTTTCCCTCATCCGGAGCAATCCTGTCCAGAATAACTTTCTTAATCTTCTGAGTCTCAGCTCTCAAATCATCATCTGACAAAGCATCAACTCTCTTATACTCCTCCAGCACCTTATCAAGGATTGGCGCAACCGCCTTCATATCCCTCTCCTCTTTTGAGCCAAAGAGTTTCTTTAAACCATTTACAAATGAACCCATTATATTTACTTTTAATATTCTTTTCCGGCTCCCGACAGACAAGCCTGTCGTGATAACTATTCTTACTGCTTACTACTGCAACACTGTGCTTACAGATTAAAAAAGGCTGGCGCGAACACTAAAGCCCGCTCGCCAGCCTCTTTCCTGTAATCACTTACTGAATTACTCCTTGGAAATTGCTCCCATAGGACATGCACTAGCGCAAGTACCGCACTCTGTGCATAGATTAGGATCAATCTTGTAAATATCGCCGGCAGAAATAGCTCCTACAGGGCACTCATCTTTACATGTTCCGCAAGCTGCGCAATCAGTTGAAATTTTGTAAGCCATAATTAGTTATAATTTAATTGTTAAAATATTGTCTCTTAAAAAGGGACGGGAACTGGTTTGCAAATATACAAACATCGTTCCCATTTCCCAAATTGTTACATGCCTCCCATTTTGGCAGGCTTTCCGCCAAAATGCCCTAAGGACTGCTAATATCCAAATATATCCGGCGTTGTCAGTCTGACAATTTTTCCGTAGTGCATTCCGGCAAGCGAGTTTAAGTCAAGCTCTTCCGTGTTGCCTACAATGCCTATGTTGTATTTGCGGTTTCTTATATTGTTCTGCTGATAATCTATAATTGACTGAAGATTAAGTGCTTTAAGGTTATTATAAATGTCTTTGTTGATATCATAATCAAAGCCCTGTCTCTTCATGCTCAAGTAGTACCATATAACACCGGCACCTGTGTATCTTTTAGTTGCAAGATTCTGCAGAGAGTTTGATTTTGCAACGTCAAATGATTTTTGTGAAACGGGCATATCCGTCAAAATACTATTGTATGCCCGCAAAGCATCCATCATCTTGTCATTCTGCGTATAAATAAGTGCCTCATAATAAAGAGGTTCCTTGTCTTTGAAATAAGGGAACACATGACTGGCGGCTGCGTGGTATGCAAGACCCTTAGCCTCCCTTAAATCCTGGAACACAATAGAACTCATCCCGCTGCCGAAATATGTATCGTACAGTTTGACAAGAGCTCTCTCGCTCGGATTAAGCTTCTCTCCATAATTGCAGATGCCGTAAATATTTATCTGGGTCGCTTTATAAGGAGCTATGAATATTGTAGGCTCCTTAGAATCAAGAACCTCAAAACTTCTGGAAGGAGCATACTCTGCAAGATTCTCCGCCCCTTTATGCATTGTATTGAGCTCGGCGACGGCTTTATCTTTTGCAAGAGGTCCGTAGTAGATAACGGAATACTGGTGCCTGAACAAATCCTTAACAATGTTTACAAGTTCTTCCGCAGTAAGCTTGTCTATTTCAGAAGGTTTAAGTGAATGTGTTTGAGGATTGTCAGGGCCGTAAATCGTGTAAGTCTCCAAAGCTTGCGCGTTTGCATCCTTATCCGTCTTTGCATTCATAAGTTGTTTCTTCCAGTTCTCTTTCATCTTGGAAAGCAGCTGCTCGTCCGGTTTTACATTGGCAAGCAAACCCTCTACAATATCGGAAGCCTGCTTCATATTTTCACTCAGCCCGTTTATTGATACTTCTGTTGTATGCTCGTATGAACTTCCTGACAATGAGCACGCAAGAGTATAAAGTTTTGACTTGATCTGATCAGAGGAAAATTTATCCGTACCAAGATTATTAAAATAATACAGGGCGTAATCAAGCTTGTTGCTGTCATAAGTACCAATAGGAAAATAATAGGTCAAATAGAATAGGGAATTATCATCATTGTGTTTGTAGTAAACATCCTGCCCCGTGGCATTCTTCCCTATAGACATCTCTTTTGCAAAATCCACATAAACCGGCTCGATTGGTTTTGCGGCCCCAATCATCTTTTCCATGTCTCTCAAGAACTGGCTGGAAGTATCTCTGTTAGTATTAATTGCGGTTATAGCGGGCTTTTCAATTTTCTGAATCCCCTTCTCTATTCCGACAACTTTATTTACCTGTACATAGTTGTCATTGAAATATTTGTTGACAAACTTTACAATATCTTCTTTCTTTATTTTGCTCAGTCTCTCACCCTGCTCCACCGTGTAACTCCAAGGTGTTCTGTTGATAAAGTTGCCGTACATCATTCGTGCCCTGAACTGGTAACTATCCAGATTCTGCATCCTTGAACGTTTCCAGTTATTTACTATTGCTGTTAACATGGATTCATCAAATTCTCCCCTCTTTACTTTCTCCAACTGTTCAAACAGAATATTCTTAACCTCTGTAAGGCTCTGTCCCTCTTTGGGTTCTCCGCCAACTAAAAAGATATTATAATCTGTCATCCCTTGATTTCCGGCAAAACCGCTAAGCACTTTCTGGGGCCTGTTTACATTCATATCAATAAGTCCGGCGTCTCCCCTGTTATTCAAAATATTGCTTACCATATAAAGGGTATCTCCAATATTGGATAATGTCCTTCCGTCTCTGTATGCAGAAGGGAATCTCCATCCGACATAAATTAGCGGCGACTCTTGCCCGTAAACCGTTTTCTCTATGTGTTTTGCAATTGGCTGCTCATCTTTAAACTTAAGAAGTTTAAGATTATCGTTCCTCTTCCAGCTGCCAAAATATTTTCTGATAATTGTAATAGCCTGATCCGGATTAAAATCTCCGGCCATGCAAATAGCAACATTATTTGGAACGTAAAAGTTATGATAATGTTTCCAAATATTTGTAATTGACGGATTTTTAAGATGTTCCTGAGTTCCTATAGTTGTCTGCAAACCATAAGGGTGATTTTTGAAGAGGGAAAACATAAGTGTATCATAAGCTCTCCCCTGATCATCAGAAAGACCAAGATTATCCTCCTCATAAACCGCCTCAAGTTCTGTATGGAATCCGCGGATAACCATATTTTCAAATCTGTCGCTCTGGATTTTAGCCCATGCCTCTACCTGATTTGAAGGGATATCTTCCTGATATACCGTCATATCATTGGAGGTAAAAGCGTTGGAATTTTTTGAACCGAGCGCCCCCATCAACTTGTCATACTCATTTGCAACAAAAAGTTTGGATGCAGCAAAAGAGATGCTGTCTATCTTGTGATACTCTGCCTTGCGGGCTGCAGGGTCTTTAAGTGCTCTGTAGTATTCAAACTCTTTCTCAATTTGGTCCAGCATCGGTTTTTCTTTCTGATAATTGATTGTACCAAAGTGGGTTGTGCCCTTAAACATAATATGCTCAAGATAGTGAGAAAGACCCGTGGTCTCATGAGGGTCATTCTTGCTTCCCGTTCTTACCGCAATGTAAGTTTGAATTCTCGGTTCCTTCTTAATAACCGAAAGATACACCGTTAAGCCGTTGGGCAAAGTGTAAATTCTTGTGTTGGTAGGATCGTTTTTAACAATCTCATAATCTTTTGCGCCGGAATGCTTTGCCGTTTTCTTCTGAGCAAAAGCATTGCCGCCCGCAGTTGTCAGCACCACCGCAAACGCCAGTGCGACTGTGAGCATTTTTCTTAATACCTTCATAATACCTAATTGAATTTTAATATTTCCGTTTTGCAGATTGGAGTCTTTTTTGCAAAAGCGTAGCAAATTTAATCAAATTAATAGGAGTTTATAATTATATTTGTAGAGTACGCAATGAAAGTTATGCACAATATGAAACTATTTGAAATAAAAGTGTCTGTCGCGACAGTCAAATTAAACATTACAAGTTTATTAGCACTGCTTGCCATCATAACCCTGCCTGTTGGCGCCTATGCTCAAACAGGGCACAGTATTGCATTAAAGTTTAATGAAGTGGTTCATAACTTTGGAAAGATATCTATTGATTCGGGTGCGCAGAAATGCCAGTTTATTTTTACAAATGTCAGCTCTTCTCCGGTGGCCATAAGCAACATTCTCTCTTCTTGCGGATGTACTACTCCTTCATGGAGCAAGGCGCCAATCAAACCGGGAGATAAAGGTGTCATTAAAGTGACGTTTTTGAATGACCAGGGACCTTACCCCTTTGACAAGACTTTGACCGTCTATACTACTAGTTCAGATAAACCTATAATTCTGAGAATTACGGGAATTGTGTATGAAAAAGGCCGCCCCCTCGGTGAATTATTTCCGGCAAAATTTGGCCCGCTCGGAATGAAAGTTCACGCACAGGACGCGGGACAAATTGAGCAGGGCCTATACAAGACACAGAGCGAAAATATTGTTAATCTTGGAAAATCACCGGTATCCGTCAAATTTGCACATCCGTCCAAAGGTTTGACAATAAGTGTTTCCCCGGCCGTTCTTGGTCCCGGAGATGCAGGCAAAATCACATATCAAATTAATACAAAAGCGGCAATACACTGGGGTACAACAAGATATACGGCAGATATTATCTGCAATGGAAAAGTTCTGAGGCCGAAATTTTTGGCAGAGTGCGTTATTGTCACACCATACTCGTCACTAACAAGCGAGCAGGTGGAAAACGGACCGGAGATGTTTGCAGAGTCCGGTACTTTTAACTTTGGAACTGCAAAAGTTTTTAAGGAAATTAAAGCGATTTTTAAGGCGCAAAACAAGAGCGCCAAGCCGCTGCGCATATATAAGGTTGAGACCAACGGAGCTTCAATAAAGGTTGATTGTCCGGCGTACATACCTGCAGGCAAAAAGTTTACAATTACGGCAATAGCAACCCCCCTTAAGAAAAAAAATGATGAGGTCTTTATTATCACTCTTATTACCAACTCACCGGAAAGACCGTTGATAAATTTATTTTTGACAGGGGATGTTAAATAGCAACATAGAAGATTATGAGAAGAATAACAGACAACTGGCCCCCAAAGAAAAGCGAGGAACCTGATACCGCATTATTTGAAAATAAAGGAGTTGCCCCCCTTCCTTCTGTTAATCCTTATGTAAAAAATTTCTTTAAAAAGAAGCAAAAAGAGCTGACTGCACAGGAGTGCTTAAAGGGTATTTTTGCAGGCAACACCTCTATTCTTGGACGTGCTATTACACTGGTGGAGAGTTCATTGGCTGAAGACAGGGTAATTGCAAAACAAATAATAGTAGGCTGTCAGGAACATATGCGCAAGAGCAAGATGAAGACAATGAGAATTGGAATCACGGGAGTGCCCGGTGCGGGAAAGAGCACATTCATTGAGGCTTTTGGAGGTTATATAACATCCGGAGGACACAAGCTGGCAGTGCTTACCATTGACCCCACAAGTGAAAGAAGCAAGGGAAGTATTCTTGGAGACAAGACCAGAATGGAGACTTTGGCCAATGATCCAAAAGCCTTCATAAGGCCTTCACCCACAGGAGGTTCTCTTGGAGGAGTTTCCCGCAAAACCAGAGAGACAATTGTGCTTTGTGAGGCAGCCGGATATGATGTGGTTTTCATTGAGACTGTGGGTGTTGGGCAGAGTGAAACTGTGGTCCACTCAATGAGCGATTTTTTTCTTCTTCTTATGCTTTCGGGAGCCGGAGATGATTTACAGGGAATCAAAAGAGGCATAATGGAGATGAGCGATTTGATTGCAATTACAAAGGCTGACGGGAGCAACGCCGAGAAAGCAGAGGGAGCAAAAGCTCTATATGCCGGTGCATTGCATCTATTTCCTCCTACTGATTCCGGTTGGGTGCCAACGGCTGTTACTTCATCCGCAGTTACCAAAAAAGGGCTGCCGGAAATTCTGAAAAAAATTGAGGAATATTTTAAGCTTGTTAAGAAAAACGGATATTATGAATACCGCCGCAGAGAACAGGCAAAGTATTGGATGTATGAGAGCATAGATGAGGAACTGCGCAATAAGTTCTACGATAATCCTGCAATAGCCGAGGCATTGCAAAAGTATGAGAGCAAGGTTCTTGCAGGAAAAGTTGATTCTTTCCTTGCCGCTGAAAAATTACTGGAACTATACAAGGAGCAAGAGGAGACTCAGAGCAGCGGTTTTACAAAAGAGCGCAAATAGAAATTAATAATTGATTGCATACATTAACATAATACTTGAGGCGCTGCGCAACGCGGTAATGATTACAGGTCTTGTAATCATTATGATGTTAATGATTGAATATCTGAATATTGAGAGCCGCGGAAAATGGTTCTCAAAACTAAAGGATTCCAAGCCGAAGCAGATTTTGCTGGGCGCGCTGCTGGGAGTGATTCCCGGATGCGTCGGAGGTTTTGCCGCCGTCTCTCTTTTCACCCACAACCTTATAAGTCTTGGCGCGCTGACCGCAATGATGGCCGCATCTGCCGGAGATGAGGCATTTGTAATGATTGCGACAGTTCCGGGGAAGGCACCAATGATTTTTGGTTTGTTGCTTGCCATAGGAATCGGAATAGGATTTCTGGTTGATTATGTGCTGTTTAAGAAGCCACACAATAAATTCTGCAATGAGGAGTATGAAATTCACAATGGCGAAGACTCAAGTGTTCCGTCAATCTTTAAGGCTGATTCATACAGAGTCATGAGGCATCCAAGCAAAGAGAGATTGCTGCTGCTGGTCGGAATTGCAATTTTTATTGCTGCAATTTTTACCGGCGCTTTTACGGGGGATGGCGTAGCAACATCGGAAGCAGCAGTATCTGCAAATTCTGCAGGAAATCTGTCGGGACACAAATTTGTTTTAAACCTGTTTGATGAGAAGTGGCTGGATTACTTTTTTGCGGCGGTAAGCGTTATTGTGATTTTTCTGACTGCCACTGCAAAAGAACATTTTATACAGGAACATATCTGGCAACATTTAATAAAAAAACATCTGCTTCCGGTTTTTCTATGGAGCTTTGGAGCATTGGTAATCTGCGGATTACTGATGATGAAAGTAGATTTGAGTGCGCTTGTCAGCAACTATATGCCATTTGTAATTTTAATGGCGGTGCTTGTAGGAATTATTCCGGAGAGCGGGCCGCATATGATTTTTGTACTGCTGTTTGCAAACGGGACTCTCCCCTTTTACATCCTGCTTGTCAACTCAATAGTGCAGGAGGGGCATGTCAGTTTGCCCCTGCTTGCCGGGAGCAAGTCTGCATGGGTTAAGGCAAAGGCTGTTAATGCTGCGGCGGGATTGCTGATAGGTTTTCTGTGTTGG
>JAQWEK010000010.1:12717-28688 GCA_028704975.1 Bacteroidales bacterium
AATTATGAAAAAAGTAGTAACATCAACAAAAGCGCCGGCAGCTGTAGGAACTTATAGCCAGGCAATTATAGCAGACAAAACATTGTATGCAAGCGGTCAGCTTCCAATTGACCCCGCAACAGGAAACTTTGTAAAAGGCGGCTTCAAAGAGCAACTTGCCCAGTCATTAAAGAACCTTAAAAATGTGCTTGAATCTGAAGGGTACACACTTGCCGATGCTGTAAAAGTTACCGTTTATCTTTCTGACATGTCAAACTTTGCGTCGCTGAATGAGGTTTATGCTCAATACTTTACACAACCATACCCTGCACGTGTAGCATTTGAGGCTGCCGCGCTTCCAAAGGGGGCATTAGTTGAGGTTGATTTGATTGCGGTTAAGTAATCGCTTGATTTGCAAATAAAAAAAGCCGACTTTTAAAAGTCGGCTTTTTTTATTGCTTAATAATCTTTACCTCAACTCATCACCATTCATAGAGATTAAGAACTCCTCATTGCTTTGGGTGCGCTCCAAACGGCTCTTCATAAATTCCATTGCCTCAACGCTAGTCATATCTGACAGGTGTTTGCGCAGAATCCATGTACGGCGCAGAGTTTCAGGGTCTAGCAGTAAATCATCACGACGGGTAGAACTCAATGTAACATCAACCGCAGGGAACACTCTCTTGTTGGAAAGTTTGCGGTCCAGCTGAAGTTCCATGTTGCCGGTTCCCTTGAATTCCTCAAATATAACTTCATCCATCTTGGAGCCTGTGTCAATCAAAGCTGTCGCGATAATTGTAAGAGAACCGCCGTTCTCAACATTACGCGCCGCGCCAAAAAATCTCTTTGGTTTGTGAAGCGCATTTGCATCCACACCGCCGCTGAGTACCTTGCCGCTGGCAGGTTGTACAGTATTATAAGCGCGCGCAAGACGTGTTATAGAGTCCAGCAAGATTACAACATCATGCCCGCACTCCACCAATCTCTTAGCCTTCTCCAATACTATGTTGGCAACCTTTACATGCTTCTCCGCAGGTTCATCAAATGTGGAAGCAACAACCTCAGCCTTAACGCTCCTTGACATGTCCGTAACCTCCTCCGGACGCTCGTCAATTAGAAGTACGATTAAATAAACTTCCGGATGATTATCTGCAATTGCATTGGCCACTTCCTTAAGCAACACCGTTTTACCGGTCTTAGGCTGCGCAACTATCAAACCTCTCTGTCCCTTTCCGATTGGGGTAAACATATCTATTACCCTACAAGAGAGATTGTTATGTCCGTTCTTTATAATCTCAAATTTTTCATTTGGAAACAGCGGTGTCAAGAAATCAAACGGCACTCTATCTCTGATGAAAGCCGGATCTCTCCCGTTAATTTGGTCAATTTTAACCAAGGGAAAATATTTATCACCCTCTCTTGGCGGCTTAATCTCTCCAAACACAGTATCGCCTGTCTTAAGTCCAAATAATTTGATTTGAGATTGCGAAACATAAATATCATCAGGTGAATTCAAATAATTATAATCCGGTGAACGCAAGAATCCATAGCCGTCAGGCATAATTTCCAAAACTCCGTTAGCCCTTACAACTCCCTCAAAATCAACCTTTGCCATTGCAGACTGTTGAGTGGCATTATTTTGTTGCTGATTTTGCTGGCGCTCATGTTGATAATTTTGCTGATGCTGCCTGCTCTGACCGCCATTGTTTGTATTATTATTTGTCTCAACAGTTTGCTGAACAGGAGACTGCTGCATCTGCTCATCAAAAATTTGAGACTGATTATCTTGAGGTTGCTGCTGCATAACGGGCGGCTGCTGAGGCTGCTTTTGAACAGGTTGTTGAGCTGTCATATCTTGCTGCACAATTTTTTGCGGCTGCGGCATCCTCTGTTGAACGGGCTGAGATGGCCTATGCTGAACAGGTTGATTTATTTGCTGTTGCGGTTGTTGCTGCAACGGCTGCTGTTGCGTTGACTTCTGCTGCACAGGTTGCTGAGGCTGCAGATGCTTAACTTGCTGCGGATACTGCATTGCGTCTGCAGAGGCAGGAATATTTTTTTTGCGTCCCGCTTTTTTCTGTGCAGGCTGAGCCGGTCTCCCGCCGTTCGCAGAGCTTACAGGTTCTCTCTGAGTAACATTACCTTGCGGCTGAACGGTAATAACAGATTTACTCTTTGCAATTCTCTCACGCGGTTTTCTTTTTGGTTTCTCAATCGGCTTGTCAACGGCCTGAATGGCCTGCTCGTCAAGAATTTTATAGACAAGGTCTTCTTGAGAAAAAGATTTTGCCTTTGCTATATTTAGCTTCTCGGCAATAGCCAGCAACTCATCTAAGCTCTTGGCTTTTAATTCAATAATATCGTACATTAAGATTTTTATATTTGGATGCACTCGCATCCGAAATTTAATTACTAGAAATTTCTGATTGTTAAAAACGAACTGCACCCACTGAAATGCTGAACGCAGTACAAATATACAACTTAATTTCTTATTTCAAAATTTCTTTTTTTGCATGCTCTCTGCGCCCGGATTGTTATTTATCCCAGTAAGAAGCGTTCTTCTTATACTGAAGCAAATCAGCAAGCGCAGAGGCATTTGCGGCAATTCTAAAGCTCCAGCTTTCCCATTTTCCGTTAGGAATCCATGAGATTGAAATCTGGAAACAATGCAAACTAAATGAACCGCTCAGCTGAGTTGTAGTCATCTTCATCTTTGTAAGATCAAAACCCGTATTTAAGCTGACACTTAAATCCTTATAAAGTTTTAGCTGAGAACTTATTCCCAGCGTCATTGCATGATTATTCTTTGTAAGCAGCTGATTATTGGCATACTGATAAGTCTTGCTATATGAATAGCTGTAACTTAAATTAACCGCCCACGGCATGGAGGGATCATAATAGTATACCCAGCCGCCGGGTATATACTCCCCGGTAACAGGGTGATAATAAACCCTTTGATAAGCCCCTTCTCCTGAGGTGGAAACAGAGCCCGCTATTCCGCTCTGCGGATGATAATCTGCACCAAGTTTGCTCTTTCCCTCTCCGCTGAAACTATATGAAGTGGAGAAACTTGCATTAACAAGACGCGCAAGTTTAAATCCTCCCTCCTGCAAAATATTCAACTTATTAATTTTAACTCCCTGACTATTGACTGCATAGGGGTCAAATGACATATTTCCGGAGAGAGCCATCTTTCCAAAGATAGTTGTGGTAGCTGAAACACTTATGTTTGACAGTCTAAGAGAGTCTGCAAGAAAATTGTATGACCCGCTGATATTCAACTGGTCTATCAGCTTGACTTTTCTTGTTCCGGTCCCTGATGTATCGGCTTTTGATTTAATCTTTGCCTCAATGTTGTTTCCAAATGAGAAAGTCATGCCTGCGCTTTTTCCGGTTCCCGGAGGAGAATAAATCTGCCCCGAATACTTATTGTAAACTATTGAATGATTTATTCCGCTCTTGTCAACATAGTTCAACCTCTTGTAACCGTTAGATGCAGTCCCCATTTCCGGCTGATAGCTAAAACTAAGAGTTGGAGTTATCATGTGTCTGATAGCCTGCAATTTACTATTCTTTCCAAATTGGAACAGGCCATACAATCTTGTAGAGAAACCAAGGCTGAATGCATAGGTTTGTGTAACTCCAAAAGTGCTGAAAGGATTGGAATATTCCGTTACAACTTTCTGCTGTTCCTGGTCATAATATTCCGTAGCGTCTGAGAAGAACCAGTTCATTCCGTACGATACTCCGGGAGAACCTTGAATGTATTTGAACAGAGTAAATGTTGGAAGTCCTATTGAAATATTGTGACGCAATCCGTTTTTCATCTTCTTAAAGAAGTCGGCATCACCCACATCGGAACTCTTAAAGTTTATTTTATTATCAAGGTTTGCAGAATAATTGAAAGAAATTGTCTCATAAAATTTCTGCTTTCCGGCTTGAACTTTTCTGCGGAAAGGATAAATTCTTGCAACGGTGAATGTAAGGTTGGGAAAAGTCACCGCATAGGAGCTGTCTCTGGAGTTCTGGCTATGCAATGCATTGACAGATAAAGAGAACGGCGTTCCGGCCCATGTCTTTGTATATGAAATTGAAGATGATATCTGATTTGTCAGAGCCTTCTGAATGGTAGTTGAATTGTAGGTACTATTTGAAGGGCTGGAAAAATTAACCGATGCCCTAAAAGTCGTCCCCGGTCTTGCCTTGGAATCCATTGAGTGAGACCAGTTTAGCGCAAAGTTTGTTGTCTTAAAATAATCCGGAGAGCCCTTTTCACCTGTTTTATCAACAGAATAAACACCGCTGAATGTTCCGGCATATTTATATCTTTTGCTGTATCGCATATTTGCATTCAAAGCCCATGAACCTCTAGTGTAAATATCGCATGTTGCGGCAATATCCAAATGTTCTCCAAAAACAAAATAATATCCTAATCCTCTCAAATAAAATCCTCTAGCCGTCTCCTCACCGTATGTGGGAATTAAAATTCCTCCGCTCCTTTTGCTAATTCTTGGAACAAATCCGAACGGAAGAGCAAACGGCGTTGGCACATCTTCAACCACAACATAGGCAGGACCAAACACTGTCTTCTTAACGGCACCGCTGTTAATTACCTTTGCAGCAGTCATCTGCAAATAGAAATGGGGAGGATCCGCATCGCACGTAGTATATCTTCCCTTGGAAATGTTAATAGAATTATCCGGCATTTTCTTTAGGAAATCTCCGTGCACATATCCCTCGCCTTCTTGCGTAACCATATTTCTGATTTTGGCCTTCTTGCTCTTAAAATTGTAATAAACGCTCTCCATCTCATAAGAACTGCTCCCCTCTTTCATTACAGGCCGCCCCTGAATCACTCCCGTACTATCCGGCAATCCCTTGGCAAACACGGTTTTAGTCTCCATGTTATATGCCATATAATCTGCGGAAATAGACATATTTGTATAATTTACCGTTACGCCTCCGTAATAGTAAATCATCTTTCTTCCCTCCGTAAAGTCCTCCACTATAGAGTCCTTTGCCGTAGAGAACACAGGCTCTTTAAGCATGCTTATCTGAGCGGAATCCGCAAGAGAATCTCTTCCCAAAGAGTCATTTACGTTTTTACTCCCGACAGAATCTTTTCCAAACTGTATTGTAGTATCTCTGAATTTAACAGCCTTTGCCGTTGTATCTAATATTTTTGAAGACAAACTGTTTGCATCAGTAACACGCTCCGCATGCGCCTGTTTGTTCCTCTTAACCTTGTGGTTTTGGAGCATGGCAAAGCCGTGCATGCTAAACAGACAGCAAGCAATCACAATGCAGGTTGCTATGTAGGGTGACTTCCTAAAAGACATCAAAACGCATCTCTTTGCACTAAGGCTTTATTTTTAGTACTTTTGTATTTGTCGGGACGTTAACCGACAAGTGCGCAAATTTAACATATTTTTACAACTAATATGCCATTAGCATTTAACAGAAAAAAAGTTGGTAATGTGCGGCCTCGCAAAAAATTATTCTGCGCCGCATTTTTATTATTGACTGCGCTTATGCCGTTTCAATCATTTGCTCAGTCGCTGCAAACGCCTAGCATAAAGACAGTTGTAATAGATGCAGGACACGGCGGGGGAGACACGGGAGCAATGAGCAAGGATAAAAAATTCAAAGAGAAAAATATTACTCTTGCAGTTGCCCTTAAATTTGGAGCAATGCTTAGCGTAGCGTACCCTTCTATAAATGTAATCTTTACAAGAAATTCAGATTTCTTTGTCCCGCTTGGAGAAAGATCTGCAATAGCAAATAAAAATAAAGCAGATTTATTTATCTCCATACATGTTAACTCTGAACCCGGCACTAACGGAACAGGTACAGAAACATTTGTTATGGGAACTCACAAGAGCGGAAACTTTGAACTGGTTAAGAGGGAAAACTCTGTAATTACCTTGGAAAGTGATTATTCCTCAAAGTATTCCGGCTTTAACCCAAACTCTCCGGAGTCTTACATTATTTTTTCACTGCTGCAAAATTCCCATTTGGAGCAGAGCATTAAACTTGCGCAATGCGTTCAGGAGCAATATCAGAACGGACCGATAAGAACCAACCGCGGAGTTAAGCCGGGCGCCTTGTATGTTTTGTGGAAAGCAGCCATGCCGGCAATCCTTACTGAGATTGGCTTTATTTCAAATAACACTGATTTAGAAATACTTACTTCAGAAGACGGACAAAGACAAATTGCCGCAAACCTTCTTAGAGCATTCTCAAAATATAAAGTTCTTTATGAGGGCGGAAAGCTGGAAAATCTGCCGCCTGACGCATTCGCAGATGAAAATGCGCTGCTTGCCAAAGCAAATGCGGGACAGGACAGTATAAATGAGAACAGTGAAAACAAACAGGATGACGTCAATGTAGATGAAGATAACAGCCGTGAGAATGAAGAGAATGCAAACAGAAAGAGTGAGAAGTTTAACAGCAAAGATACAGTTGTGAAAAGCAATGTATCTGAGAATAATGCCACTGAAAACAGCCGCAAGGAATTACAATATCCTATTGATAATCAAAAAACTGCAAAAACAAGAGAAGGAGAGAGCGGGAACAGCGGTGAGAATTTTTATTGCATTCAGATACTCTCAGTAAACAGAGAGCTTGGCAAGAATTCCCCAGACTTGAAAGGAAGGAAAGATGCTGATTTTGTAAAGATTGAAGGAGCTTATAAATATTATTTGGGTCACTGGAGCACCCGCTCTGAGGCGGCAAGACATCTGAACGAGTTTAGCAGAACGTTTAAGGGTGCTTTTGTAATAAAAATAAGCGACGGCAAAATTGTAAATTAATTATCTTCGCAATATGAAATTTACCAGCAGTCAGAAAATGGGATTTTTTGTCGTATTGGTGTTAGTGGCTATTTTCTCTACAATCAACTTTTTAAAAGGTCACGATTTGTTTAAGAAAAACTTCAAGTGCTACACCTATCTTGACGATGTGCAGGGATTGTCTGTCACAGGCCCCGTATATATAAGGGGTCTTAAGGTGGGAACCGTGGAGAGCATAAATTTTGCTCCTCAAAGAGACAGCTTTCTTGTAAAACTTTCTATCAAAAATGATTATGCAATCCCTATTGATTCCAGAGCAGAAATCTACAGCTCTGATATTCTCGGGTCAAAGTCACTGAGGATTGGACTTGGAACTGCCGGCATACATGCAAAAGACGGAGACACTCTTAAGGGACGCAACATTCCGGATATGATGTCTCTTCTTTACCAATCAATGGGACCGCTTAAGGATAAGGTATATGCGTTAATTGGGAATCTTAACAAAACGCTGGACAATATAAATCTTATTTTAGATTCCAACGCACGCTATAACCTGCAAAATTCTTTTGCAAATCTAAATGGCACGTTGTCTAATGCAGAAAAGCTTTCCGCATCCCTTAATTCAATGACCCCAAACTTATCATCTGCCATTAAGAATGTTAATGAATTGACATACACGCTAAACGACCCTCACGGAAATCTGTCGACGACACTGGTGAATTTAAACAAGACTTCTCAGCAATTATCTGAGTTGCAACTTAAAGAGAGTGTTGACCAATTAAACAAATTGCTTAAACAGATGCAAAACCCCGATTCTACACTTGGTAAATTGGTGACTACCGATGAATTGCACAACTCGGTGGATAGTTTGATAAGAGAGGTTGACGATTTGGTTAAAAAAATTAAAGAGAATCCTAAAAAATACATAAGGGTGACTGTCTTTTAGAATGAGTACAAATTGCGACTAAAATAAATCCCCTCATATCTTAAAGGAAACAAGTATATTACATATAAACTATTGATTGTAAGGCTGTTAAAAATTATGCATTTTTTTTAATCTGATTTATAGCCTCTTAAAATAATTCTCAAATAAACAATAGTTTTTAAATTTTTTTATAACTTTTTTTTCACCACTTTTGTTCAAGCAAAAAGATCAATTTTATCAGATGGAGAACGCGAAGCACATACAAGTTTGGAATGAGTGTTTGCAGTTTATAAAAAACAACACACCAGAAGCAGTATATGAAAAATGGTTTAAACCGGTGAGAGCACTAAGTCTTATCGGCTCCACTCTGACAATTGAAGTACTTTCTGATGAACACATGCGTCAGCTGGAGAGCGACCGGCTTATAGATATTTTGGCGGCAGCTCTAAAGAAGGTTCTTGGAGATTCCGTTAAGCTTATGTACAACGTAAGGGTTGTGGGAGGCTCTTTTGTGACTATACCTCACCAGAATGGGAAATGGCCTACAAACAGGCCCGTTCCTTTCCCTATTCAGCGCAACAGCAAGGATGAGGCCGTTATACCTAACCCCTTCATTATTCCCGGTTTACAGAAGCTTCACATTGATCCCCAGCTTAATCCCAAGTACTCTTTTGAAAATTTCATAGAGGGTTCTTGCAATCGTCTTGGGAAAAATGCAGGGGAAAAAGTGGCGGCAGCTCCGGGCAATAGCCCGTTTAACCCTCTTTTCATTTACGGAGGCTCTGGCTTGGGTAAAACCCATTTGGCTCAGGCAATAGGATTAAGAGTTAAGGAAAAATACCCCGATAAAATTGTTTTATATGTTAGTGCAAACAGATTCCAGACACAATATATGGACGCTGTTAACGTTAAGAACAATCTTACGGATTTTCTTCACTTCTACCAGACGATTGATGTATTAATTATAGATGACGTACAGGAATTCGCAAAAAAAGAGGGCACTCAGAATGCCTTCTTCCACATCTTCGATCATTTACAACAATCCGGCAAACAGCTTGTTTTAACGTCTGATTGCGCACCCGGCAGCATGCAGGGGCTGGAATCCAGACTATTGTCCAGGTTTAAATGGGGTTTATCCGCAGAGCTTTTGCCTCCGGATTTTGATACGCGTAAAAATATTTTTATTGCAAAGAGCCAGGCGGAAGGCATTGTACTTCCGGGTGACGTTATAAATTTCCTTGCAGAAAAAGTAACCGGAAGCGTGAGAGAAATTGAGGGAACTCTAGTATCACTTCTTGCTCACTCAACCCTTAACAAAGAGGACATTACACTTGACCTTGCAAGACGCGTAACAGAACAAATTGTTAATGTTGAGAATCAGGAAATATCCTTGGACAAGATACGTAATACGGTTTGCGATTACTTTAAAATTTCACGCGATGCAATTGTCTCAAAAACAAGAAAGAGAGAGATTGTACAGGCACGACAAATAACAATGTATCTTGTGAGAAATCTGACAAAGACTTCTCTGGCATCCATAGGGAGCCAGATTGGCGGCAAAGACCATGCAACCGTTATTCACGCCTGCAACACAGTCTCGGATTTGATTGAAACCGACAGAAATATCAAGCGATACGTGGCCGAACTTGAAAAACAATTGAAGCCGGCAGGAAACTAAAAAAAAGCAGCATTCACATGCTGCTTTTTTTCTTAACTTTACAATCATTAATTAATAGAATAATTTAAAATCACGATTATGACTAGCAATGATATTCTAAACATCTTTAAAGAGATAACTACCGTTCCAAGGGAGAGCGGACATGAAGAGAAAATAGGAAAATGGCTCTTTGATTTTGCAAAGAAACATAATCTTCCCGCAAAAAAAGACAAAGCCGGTAACGTTCTGATTACCAAACCAGCAGATAATGGGATGGAGAAAGTTACAACCATAATTATGCAGAGTCACTGTGATATGGTCTGTGAGAAAAACGCAGGTGTAAAACATGACTGGAGCAAAGACCCTATAGATTACAAGGAAGAGGAGGGATGGCTGGTTGCACATGATACGACACTTGGCGCAGACTGCGGTATTGGAATGGCGAGCCAACTTGCCGTTCTAATAGATCCTGAACTTAAAACGGGAAAAATTGAGGCATTGTTTACTACATCAGAAGAGACGGGTTTGGATGGAGCTAAAGCCCTTGATCCTAAGTTTGTTACAGGAAAAATACTTTTGAATCTTGACTCAGAGGATGAAGGACAGGTTTGCATAGGCTGCGCCGGCGGATTAGACTCTGTCGCGACTTTAAAATATACTCCGGAACCTCAGACAAAAGGTTTCTTAAAGTATCAGATTAGAGTCTTTGGAAGTCTTGGCGGACATAGCGGAGATGATATTAATAAGAATAGAGTCAACGCTAACCAAATGCTTGCAAGAATTCTGTTTGGAATTTTACATAAGCACAACATTGAACTTTATGAGATTGACGGCGGCAATAAAGACAATGCTATTGCACGTGAAGCTCATGCAATCATTGGATTCAACAAGAATGCAAAGGCATCTATAACAAAGATTTTTGAGACTGTTGCAGCCGAAATTAAAGATGAATATAAGTTATCCGACAAGGGCGTTCAAATGGAGCTGACTCCTGCTGAAAGTGCCAAAAAAGCTATAGACCAGAATGTTATGGCAGCTCTTGTTTATGCAATGGTTTCATCTCCTCACGGCGTTTACAAAATCAGCGATACAATAAAAGGACTTGTAGAAGTATCCACAAACCTTGCTTCCGTTAAGATGATGCCCGGCAACACAATAAAAGTGACAACCAGCCAGAGAAGTGCAGTGGATTCTGAGAGAAGATGGATGTCGCAGCAGGTTGAAGCTTGCTGGGCTCTTGCCGGCGCAAAAGTTGTCCGCACATCTGAATATCCCGGCTGGACGCCTAAACTTAATTCCCCTGCTTTAGAAATCTGCAAAAAAGCGTATAAGAAGATATTCAACACTGATATTGAGGTGGTTGTAACCCCATGCGGGCTTGAGTGCGGGTTGTTCAGTCTTAAGTTCCCTGACATGGACATGGTTTCAATAGGACCGACTCTGCGTGGCGTTCATGCTCCGGGTGAGAAGTTGGATTTGGCCTCTTTGGAAAAATTCCGCAAATTGTTGGTTGAGATGGTGAAAAATATCAAATAGGCAATACAACATACTTTTAAAAAAAGTGCGCTGTTTTCACAGCGCACTTTTTTATTCTCTAAATTTCTCTAAGTTCTTGAATGGCCATGCTTGGATTTGAGCTGCCAAATACAGCATTGCCCGCCACCAAAATATCTGCACCGGCATCCTTGATTTCTTTGGCATTTTGCAGATTAACCCCTCCGTCAACTTCTATAAAACATTTTGGATTGCGCTGCTGTATGAATTTTTTTAGACGTGCGATTTTCTCTGTAGACTCAGGGATATAGCGCTGTCCTCCAAAACCCGGATTAACAGACATTAACAGTACATAATCTGCTTCAAGAATAATATCCTCCAAAAGATATACGCTTGTTCCGGGATTAATAGCAACTCCGGCCTTCATTCCAAGTTCTCTTATTTGCTGCACCGTTCTGTTTAAATGGAGACAGGTTTCATAGTGTACGCTAATACTTCCGACTCCGTAACTTTGATAATCTTTAAAAAATTTCTGCGGCTCAACAATCATTAAATGTGCTTCTACGGGACGTTTTGCCCTCCTTGTAATTGCCTTTATAACAGGGGTTCCGTAAGATATGTTTGGAACAAAGACACCGTCCATTATATCAAGATGAAAAATATCTCCACAATTATTTACAATGTCAATGTCCTTATCCAGATTTCCAAAATCTGCGCTCAACATTGACGGTGCTACCAATATGCTCATATTTTTAGTAATAAAAATCTTGCAGTTTATAATTTTGCAATAACTGTCTGACAAGCCGTGACCTTATCCCCCACATTAACTTTAATCTCTGCATCCAAAGGCAGGAATAAATCCAAACGGCTGCCAAACTTAATGAATCCCAGCTGATCACATTGATTAGCATGTTCATTCTCTTTTGCGTAACAAACAATTCTGCGCGCTACATAACCGGCAATTTGACGCAGAAAAATTCTCTTGCCTCCTGCCGTCTCCACTGCAATGCTTGTTCTTTCATTCTTTACGGAAGACTTTGGATGCCAGGCAACCAGATAATTGCCCCAGTGATGTTTATAATACAACACCTTTCCGCTAACCGGAAAATAATTTATATGAACATTGCAAATTCCCATGAAAACGGAAACTTGCCTGCATCTTGAATGCAAAAATTCATTCTCCTCTACCTCCTTAATAATTACCACTTTACCGTCTGCTGCCGAGATGACTGAAGATTCATCAATCAACGCAACTCTTTTGGGCACGCGGAAAAAATAAGCAATAAAAATAAAAAGAGCCGCAAATAAAATTGCAATTGTAGATGTGATAAATGTTACTCCAAAAAAGAGCCAGATAATGCCTATAATCACGGCAAATACCAAGAATGTTATTATCAGAGCTCCATATCCTTCCTTGTGAATAATCATGATAATTGATTCATTTTTAGCAATCTATAATAGTTGGGCTAGCCCCAAAGTATCAGATTAAAAATAACCGCAACCGGAAAAGCCAGAAGCGCACTGTCAAATCTGTCAAGCATGCCTCCGTGTCCGGGCATTATTGTACCGGCATCCTTGACGCCAAAATTACGCTTTAACTGAGACTCAACCAAATCTCCGTAAACCCCGGCTGCAAAAATCAGAAATGTAAATGTTACATCACCTAGAATAGAAAAATGCAAAACCCCGGTAACTCCCAAAATAGCAGCAGCAATTCCGGCAGTAACTGCTCCTCCAATTATCCCTTCCCAAGATTTTTTTGGAGAAATTGAAGGAAATAATTTATGCCCGTGATCCCCCTGACCAAACATGGTTCCAAAGCAATAGGCTCCAACGTCGGAAGACCAAAGGATTATAAACAGCGCAGCCGTTGTCCATCCATTGTAAACTCCGTTATAATAACGCGGAAAAGCAAGAAAGTTTAAGAGAGCA
Source organism: Bacteroidales bacterium (assembly GCA_028704975.1). Lineage (GTDB taxonomy): Bacteria > Bacteroidota > Bacteroidia > Bacteroidales > UBA932 > Egerieousia. Next base: position 25,496 of record JAQWEK010000010.1, read on the forward strand.
AACGGCAGGGCAATGTATACCAAAGATGCAAATGCATTTCCGATCCCATTATAACTCCTTGAATATAAATTTATTATCGGGAGCAAAACCACAATTGCCGGGACGGCAAGCAGACATACGGGACTCCATCCAAAGCCAAGAATAAAAAACGAGAGAATGAACAAAAGTACTCCCGCAGCAATAGAGGCAACTTTAAGCAGAAATTTTCCTTCACCTATCGTGAGTCTTAAATACTCACTCATAACAAACGATACAACAACGGCAAATACAGCAAGATATGTAAAGGGAGAAAGCAGCAGCGAGGCAAGAATCACCGCAACAAATACAACTCCGCTTATTGATCTTACTATAACTTCCTTCATAACGCCTACTCTTTTACTCTTGGACCAAACGTACGCTCAAGGTCCTCCGTGAAAATAACTTCTTTTTCCAGCAACAATTTTGCAAGTTCATTAAAGCCTTCAAAATGATCCTCCAACACTTTGCGTGCCATCCGATGAGCTTGATTGATGATGTTTTTAACCTCAACATCAATAAGTTCTGCTGTTTTCTCACTGAACGGCTTATTGAAATTATAACCCTGGTCCTGGGAATCATAATATGATACGTTGCCAACCGCATCGCTCATGCCGTAATAAGCAACCATTGCATACGCCTGCTTGGTCAGCCGTTCCAAATCATTAAGAGCACCGGATGAAACTTTTTTGTTTACAATCTCTTCTGCAACACGACCTCCAATCAGAGACGCAAGCTCATCCATCATTTGTTCCTTTGTTGTAATCTGCCTCTCCTCAGGAAGATACCAAGCTGCGCCAAGAGCTTTTCCTCTCGGAATAATAGTAACTTTTAAAAGAGGATTTGCATTTGGCAAGAACCAACTTACAGTTGCATGTCCTGCCTCATGATATGCAATCGTCTTCTTTTCATTTGGAGGAATGATTTTGCTCTTTCTCTCCAAACCTCCCACTATTCTATCTATAGCGTCCATAAAATCTTGACGCTCAACAAATTTCTTATTATACCGCGCAGCTATCAAAGCAGCCTCATTGCAAACGTTAGCAATATCCGCACCTGAAAATCCCGGAGTTTGCTGTGCAAGAAAACTTGTATCCAATTGCGGGTCCAATTTCAAATCTTTAAGATGAACTTTAAAAATTTCATCTCTATCCTTAAGTTCAGGAAGATCCACATTTATCTGACGGTCAAATCTTCCCGCTCTCATCAACGCCTTATCCAAGATGTCTGCACGGTTTGTAGCGGCAAGAATGATAACTCCGCTATTTGTTCCAAAACCATCCATCTCCGTAAGCAACTGATTAAGAGTGTTTTCTCTCTCATCATTGGAAGAAAATCCCGCATTCTTTCCTCTGGCACGTCCAACCGCATCAATTTCATCTATGAAGACAATGCAAGGCGCCTTTTCTTTTGCCTGTTTAAACAAATCCCTTACCCGGCTGGCTCCGACACCAACAAACATCTCCACAAAGTCCGAACCGCTAATTGAGAAGAAAGGCACATTTGCCTCTCCGGCTACCGCCTTGGCAAGCAATGTTTTACCGGTCCCGGGAGGACCAATCAGCAAAGCTCCTTTTGGAATTTTTCCACCCAGTGCGGTATATTTTTTAGGGTTCTTTAGAAAGTCTACTATCTCCATCACCTCCTGCTTTGCCTCTTCCAAACCCGCTACGTCCTTGAAAGTTACACGCGTTGTGTTGTCCTTATCAAACAGTTTTGCCTGGCTCTTTCCAACGGAAAAAATTCCGCCGCCGCCGCCACCGCCGCCAATGCCGCCTGTACCCCCGCCCATTCTGCGGAACATAAAAATCCACAGTACAAATATTAACAGAGGGAATAACAGCCAGTTAAGAATTGTCCCCCAGTAATTGTTCCTCTCTTCTGTCGCAATGCTAAAACGCTTATTTGCAGGAAGAGATTCTCTTGCCGCATTGAGCTGTTGCTCCGAGTCAAAATTATTAGACACAATAAAGAAGAACTGAGGAGACATTTTTGGAATACGCCCGCCAAAGTAATTCTTGTATTTCTTAAGACTGTCTTTCTTAATTGTAACCTCAGCTCTATTCTGATTTGTTACAAAAGTAATTTTATCTACGTCTCCGGCCGGAACCATCTGTTCCTTAACCTTATACCATTCCGTCTTTATAGGATCTCCCCCCTTAGCTCCCCAGAACCACATATAGCCCAGAAATGCAAGCAAGGGGATATAAATCCAGAACGTATTAAACCTCGGGGGTTTGGCACCGCCTCTCCCCATCATATTTTTTTTCTGATTGTTATTCTCCATATTGAACTTTAATCCTCATAAGCAGTTTTCTTGCAGTCATTCCACAAATCTTCCAGTCTGTAAAATTCTCTGTACTGAGTCTGAAATACATGCACAACAACATCTCCGTAATCTAAAATAATCCAAAAAGAATTCTCCTTTCCCTGTTCCCTGACAGGTTTTTTATCACACTTGACAATCATCTCATCTTCAATATTATCCGCAATTGCCCTAACTTGAGTTGTAGACTCCGCGTTGCAGATAACAAAAAAATCGCAGATGCTCGTATCAATCTTTCTCAAATCCAGAGAGCAAACATTTTTTGCTTTCTTATCCAGCATAGCGTTTGCAATAACGTTCACCGCTTTTACCCCCTCTTTGTTCTCAACCACTTTTACTGGCGACAGTTTTGCTTTCGGAACTCTTTTCACGGTTTGTTTTTTAACAACTTTTTTTACTTCCTTTTTGCCGTCCGTTCCTTTTTGCTCTTTTCTCATACTGCTTTGTAAATTATTATCTTTGCAGCAAAGATACAGCAAAAAATCAGCCAATTCACACTATGTCAAAAAAACTTGAAATAAAGTGGTATGAAACCACGGATTCCACAAACAACAGAGCTATTGAGGGTGCCGCAGAAGCTCCCGACAGATTTACGTGGGCCGCTGATTTCCAGAGTGCGGGACGCGGTCAAAGGGGAAATAAATGGATAAGCAAAGCGGGAGACAACCTCATGTTTAGCATACTCTTTAAACCCGGGTTTATCTCTGCGCAAGAACAATTTGCGGTTTCCCAAATATGCACGTTGGGTATATTTAACTATCTTAAAGCCAATGGAATAAATGCTAAAATCAAATGGCCTAACGATGTCTATGTCGGGGATAGAAAGATATGCGGAATGCTCATAGAAAACGT
>JAQWEK010000077.1 GCA_028704975.1 Bacteroidales bacterium
GCGTTTTCTATATAAACGGCTACTGCAATTTTTGGATGATTGCGCGGGGCAAAACAGATGAATGACGCATTATCTTTTCCATGAGGATTTTGCGCTGTTCCGGTCTTTCCGCACAAGTCAATCCCGTCTATGTGGGCAATTCTTGCAGTTCCCCCAGGACCACCGTTTGCGGCCAGATGCATTCCCTCTATAGCCGTTGCAAAATGCACGGTATCCACACCAACATAATGCCTGACTTTAAATGAGTTAGCCCTTGTTGTGTCCGGCGCATTTTTAACCAAATGGGGCACGTAGTAGTATCCTCTGTTTGCTATAATTACCGCAAGGTTGGCAAGATGCAAAGGTGTTGTGCCAATTTCTCCCTGCCCTATTGCAAGTGACAAAATATTAAATGAGTTCCATCTTCCCTTGCCGTGGATTTTATCGTAAGTCTTTGTGGTCGGGAGCGTTCCCGCAAGCTCAGACGGGAAATCGCTTCCAAGTTTTTTGCCAAATCCAAATTTCATTACGGCGTCTCTCCAATGGTTAAATGCCACAGAAATCGGGTTGTATTTTGGATTTGTAACTATCGCCCTATAAACATGCGCAAAGTAAGCATTGCATGACATACATACGGCAAGTTTAAAATCCAGCGGGCTTGCGTGATGGTGACACCCCATTTTTCCGCCCGGAAAATAGTAGCCGCCGTTACAGGGAAATCTGCTGTCCGGAGTAATGACTCCGTCTTGCAGACCAATTAGTCCGTTTACAATTTTAAAAACAGATCCCGGAGGATATGCAGCCATGGCGGACCTGTTAAACATTGGCTTATACGGGTTATCCGCTATTTCTCTGTAATGCTTGCGCATGTTGGAAAGTTGTGCTATGGTAATGCACGGAGAAGAGATAATTGCAAGAATTTCTCCGGTTGAAGGTTCTATTGCGACAACGCTTCCAACTTTATTTTGCATCAGCAGCTCTCCATATTGCTGCAGTTCTCCGTCAATAGAAGAAATTAAATCTTTTCCGGGCACGGCCTCAACATCATATTTGCCGTTTTCAAAACTTGAACGTATTCTGTTGCGTGAATCTCTGATAAAAATATTGTATCCCTTTTTGCCGCACAGTACATCTTCATAAGATTTTTCCATGCCGGTAACACCCACGTAATCACCTGGTTTATAGTCCGGATGTTTTGACAGAAATGCAGAATCCACTTCTGAAATGTATCCAAAAAGATTGGCCCCGGCATTAAAAGGATAAGTCCTTGCCGTTCTGCTTATGGCGTAAAAGCCCGGGAATTTGTAAGACTTCTCTGCAAACAAACTGTAATCGGCACCGGAAACCTGCTTGATAAAAGTAAAAGTCTGGTATCCTATTTTTCTTTTATTGATTCTATAGTTGCGGAGTTTTTTTCTTACAATATTATAATCAATATGAAAAGTTTCACAAAAATCAGAAGTGTCAAAAGGCTGTATATCCATGGGAGTCACCATGATATCATAAGTTGTTCTGTTGCCTACAAGAGTTTTTCCGTTGCGGTCATAAATTATTCCTCTTGCAGGATAGCGAGTCTCATAAAGCAGAGCATTATTATCTGCATTTATTTTATACTCCTTGTCTAGGATTTGTAAATAAAATAAACGCATTGCCAGAATAAGACCGACAATTATAACGCCGATTATGAGAATGTTTTTTTTATGCATTTTTTACAATGCCTTTAGCCGGACCAAAGTTACTGCATTAACCTTTGGAAAAACAATTTTTCCAAAATAATTGCAATAATAATATTGACGACGATGTTTACTAAAAGTCTGATTACCAAGAATACCATAGAACCGGAACCAAAATCATCCAGCATAGTATAGCAAATAAAAAAGACAGTATATGATAACAGAAGAAATGTTAAAAACTTTTGAAACCCAAAATGTTTGCTGTTTACATCTTGCGCTCCGCTTCCGCTTTCATATCTGGCAAGTCCCTTTATAAATGTGTGTTTGAAAAATGCAATTGCGGTTAGGCTTGTTGCATTCAGCCCCAGCAGACCGTCAGAAAGAGAGTCTATAAGGAGTCCCGCAACAAACGCAATTATCATTAGCAGCACAGGTTTAAAATCATTTGGGAGCATTAATATAAACAACGGAAAAACAGCAATATACAGCGGAGGCCAAATATTGACAAACTCGCATATCAGCAACTGAATTATTAGAGTTGCAATACCAATTATAGTATATTTTACCACGCGGTTCATTCTTTATCTTTTACTATAAGACGGCTGAAATTTTGAGAGAGAATCTATCTGATGCCTATGCCTGTGTTTAACCACTATCACATAATCCAAATCTTTAAAGTTTTGCATAAGCCTAACTTTGATTTGCTTGTGAGTTCCATTAACTACTCTGTATGAAACCGCGGTTCCAATGGGAATATTGGCGGGATAGAAAGTTGAATATCCGCTTGTAAAGACAGTATCTCCCCTTCTAACTTTAATGTGCTGAGGTATTTCCGTAAGCTGCGCATAATAGATAGACTTATGGTCCCAGCGCAATGTTCCAAAGATATTAGACCTCCCGATTTTTGCACTTATCGTTTGTTTGTTATTAAGAAAAGAGAGTACGTATGTATAATCCGCGCCTACAGCTCTTGTGATTCCCACAACTCCAATAGGGGTGATAACTCCCATATCTTCAGACATTCCGTCCTTTGCACCCTTATCAATAATCAGGTAATTGTGCTCTGTGTTCAGACTGTTTTTAATTACTTTAGCAAGCTGATAATCATACATTACCATACTGCTGTCCAATCTTATTGTCGTGCTGTCGGTTCCGGATGATGCATTCCTGTCAATATTATGAATTTTGCCTTGGAAAGAGCCTTCCGCGATACTGTTCTGAATACAATTTCTATACAGGACATTTTGCTTTAACAGCAATGCATTTTGTTTTATCAAAGATGCATTAATATCCTTTAATCTTGTGTAATCTTTAATCGCAGTATTCCTCTCCCAGAAAAAACATTGGAAAGAGCGTATAGTCTCAAAGATCCTGTACCTTTGGACAATACCATTGTTCATAATCATAAGCACTCCCGCCGTTTCTAAAACCACAAACAGTACAAAGCGTCCAATTGCATTATAGATCAGCGGTGGAATTTTCATTTTTCTCCCGACAGATTATTATCTCATAAGATAAGGCAGTTTTGCAGGATTCTTAAGCGCTGTACTTGTGCCTCTTGCAACTGCTCTCAACGGATCTTCTGCAACATGGAAAGGAATCTTAAGCTTATCTTCCATTCTCTTATCCAATCCTCTAATAAGCGCTCCGCCTCCGGTTAGGAAGATTCCCTCTTTAACGATATCCGCATACAACTCCGGAGGAGTCTGCTCAAGAACCTTAACAACAGTGGTTTCCAACTTTGCCAAAGACCTGTCCAGACAGTGTGCAATCTCCTGGCTGGAGACGGAAATCTCCACAGGATAAGCTGTCATCAAATTAGGACCTTTTGCAACAAAAGGCTCGGGAGGGTTATCCAGTTCCGGAATGGCCGCTCCAACTGCAATTTTAATTTGCTCTGCAGTAATTTCTCCAATTTTGATATTATGCTGTTGTCTTAGATATTGCTGAATATCAGATGTAAATACATCTCCTGCAACCTTTATGCTCTCTTTGCAAACAATACCGCCAAGAGAAATAACGGCGCACTCCGTGGTGCCTCCTCCTATATCTACAACCATGTGTCCGCTAGGCTCTTCTACATCCAGTCCTATTCCAAGAGCGGCCGCCATAGGCTCATAAATAATATAAACGTCTCTTCCGCCGGAATGTTCCGCAGCGTCACGCACTGCCCTTATTTCCACCTCGGTACTGCCGCTAGGTATGGCAATTACAATCCTAAGGTTTGGCGTAAAAAGCGTTCTCTTATTGTTAATCATCTTAATAAAGCCGCGAATCATCTGCTCCGCAGCATTGAAATCTGCAATAACACCATCTTTTAACGGCCTGACTGTTTTGATGTTTGGGTTTGTTCTCTCATGCATCAGCCTTGCGGTGTGTCCGTATGCTATTGGTTTGCCTGTTATTTGGTCAATAGCAACAATTGAAGGTTCATCAACCACTATTTTGTCATTCATAAAAATGACGGTATTGGCTGTCCCCAAATCAATTGCAAGCTCCTGTGTTAAAAAAGAAAATGCCATATCTAATGTTTAAAATGTCTTATTCCTGTCATTACCATTGCAACATTGTTGTTGTTGCACCAATCTATGCTTTCATTGTCTCTTATAGAGCCGCCAGGTTGAATAACTGTTTTAATGCCTTCTGCAGCAGCTATTTGTACGCAATCAGAGAACGGAAAAAATGCGTCCGAAGACATAACCGCCCCCTGCAAATCAAAGTTGAAAAATTTAGCTTTTTGAATAGCTTGTTTCAGCGCATCTACTCTGGAGGTTTGTCCTATTCCGCTGGCCAGCAGTTGTTTCCCTTTTGCAAGTACAATTGCATTAGACTTGGAATGTTTAACCAGTTTGTTTGCAAAAATCAGGTCAGGAATCTCTTCATCTTTTGGTTTTAAGATTGTTACGGGCTTAAGATCTTCCGGCGTCTCTACATAACTATCTCTTTCCTGCTCTAATACTCCGTTCAGCAATGAGCGGAATTTTTTCTTTGGAAGAACTGTGCCGCTGTTTACAAGAATCACGCGATTTTTTTTAACTTCCAGTATATCAAGCGCCTCTTTAGTGTAAGATGGAGCAATCATAACCTCAAAGAAAATTTTATTCATCTCCTCTGCAGCCGTTTTGTCAATCTCTCTGTTTGTTACAAGAATGCCGCCAAACGCAGAGACCGGATCTCCGGCAAGCGCTTTCTCCCAGGCTTTTACAAGATTGGGATCACTTGCGCATCCGCATGCGTTAGTATGTTTTATAATTGCAACCGTGGTCTCAGTAAAATCATTAATCAGTTCTATTGCAGACTCAATGTCCAGCAAATTGTTGTGTGAAATCTCTTTGCCGTGAATCTGTTCCGGAAGAGAATTTTTTGGACCAAAATACATCCCTTTTTGATGAGGATTTTCTCCGTAGCGCAGGCCTCTGCTTTCCGTAATGCTCTTGTCAAATACCGGAATGTCAAAACTTTGGTTAAAGAAATCAAAGATTGCGGTATCATAGTGAGAGCTGACTTCAAAGGCTTTTGCCGCAAAAAATTCTCTCTCCTTAAGTTCCGTTTTTGCTCCTTTCTCTTTGAGAATCTGCAAAAACGGACCGTAAGATTCTTTAGAAGGAATGATTACAACATCATTATAATTTTTGGCAGCGGCCCTTATAAGAGAAATGCCGCCAATATCTATTTTCTCTATAATATCTTGATGATCAGCTCCTTTTGCTACTGTCTCCTCAAAAGGATACAGATCCACAATTACAAGGTCTATCGGGAGTATAGAGAACTTGTTAAAATCATTTTTATCCTCTTCATTGTCCCTTCTGCCAAGAATCCCACCAAATACTTTGGGATGCAAGGTTTTAACTCTACCCCCAAGAATAGACGGATATCCGGTTATGTCTTCAACTTTAGAAACGGGAATACCGTTTTTGCTTAAAAAATCACCTGTTCCCCCCGTGGAGAGAATTTCCACTCCGTTTTTTAGTAACTCTTTGGATATCTCCAATATACCGTCTTTAGAGTACACGGATATAAGAGCTCTTTTAATTTCATTCACTTTGTCTTAATTTCTATAAAATATACCGCGTAAAGTTAAAAAATATAGCGTAAAAATTGATACTTTTGCAAAGATACATTTCCAATATGTCAATTCAAAGCAAATATTATGCAATAATTACAGCCGGCGGGAGCGGTACAAGAATGGGTTCCATGGTCCCAAAACAATTCTTGGAGCTTGCCGGTAAACCCATATTGTTTAGGACTTTAGAGTTATTTACTAATCTTGACAGGGAAGTGGAGATTATCCTTGTCCTGCCCCCCAGATATATTAAAAATTGGCAGGATTACTGCGTTAAAAACCAGCTTTGGTTTAAACATCTCATTGTGGAGGGCGGGTTGACACGTTTTCACTCTGTAAAAGCCGCCCTTGAGTTTGTTCCGGATAATGCGGTTGTAGCAGTTCATGACGGGGTGCGTCCCTTTGTACCAAGGGAATTGGTGCAAGAGATGCTGGATTATGATTTTTCTGAAAAATATGCCGGAATAATTCCGATTCTTTCAATGGTAGATTCCATGAGAGAAAAAATTCTTGATTCAGAGGGTGAAATGACCGGCAGCCGTCCCGTGCCAAGAGATAATTATTTTATTGTTCAAACTCCACAGGTGTTTGATTCTACGCGTCTTAAAAGGGCATATAAAAAACCGTACTCTCCAACTTTCACAGATGATGCTACAGTTATAGAAAGTGCGGGTTATTCTGTTGACACTTGTGAGGGGAGCAGATTGAATTTAAAAATCACTACCCCTGAAGATTTAAAAGAGGCTAACATAATTTACGCCTCTTTATAGACTATCTTTTCTTAGCTCCTTTTGCTTTTTGTCTTCCGTGATATCCCTGAGCTTCCGGATAATCTTTAACCCAAACCTGACGTTCAATTGCCTGGTCCAGAGATACAAGCGTTTCAGTATCCTGTACGCTGGGAATATTTTGAATAGTATTAATCAGAATGTCCAAAAGATGGTCATGATTAAAACAATACATTTTTAAAAGCAAAGTATGTCTTCCGGTAACAAAATGACATTCAACTATTTCCGGGATTTTTTTAAGAGCCTCTATTACTTCCGGATACTTGTTTACAGGTGAAAGGTTCACCTCTACAAACGCGCAAACATTTAGTCCAAGCGTTGAGGGCTTTACAAGAAGACGGGAACCCGTAATAATTCCCAATGATTCCATCTTCTTGACTCTCTGATGAATAGCTGCACCGGAAACTCCGCAATCGCGAGCGATTTCCAGGAAAGGCATTCTGGCGTTCTTTACAAGAGAAGAGAGGATTTTCTGGTCTGTGTCGTCGATTTGATATTTTGGCA
>JAQWEK010000078.1 GCA_028704975.1 Bacteroidales bacterium
GCACGCATAAGAGCCTCCGGTTTTGGATCTCTTCCGCGGAATCTGCGATAAAGAACATCAGCATCCTCTATGTTGCCCATTGATAATATGTTTTTCCTAAAACTTTCAGCAACTCTTTTATTAAAAATACCTTTTTGTTTAAATAGCTCAAATGCGTCTGCCTCAAGAACTTCCGCCCATTTATAAGAGTAGTATCCGGCAGAATATCCGCCGGCAAAAATGTGAGTGAAGGCAGGGCAGAAAGCAGTCCCTTTAATATGAGGCATAACAGCGCATTTTTTTGTGGCATTTTCTTCAAAGGTAACAACGTTGCCCTTTGGAGCAGATGTTAAGGTGTGCCATGCCATATCGCAAATTCCAAATGTCAACTGGCGCACGCTCGCATAGCCGCTGTTAAAGTTCTTTGACTTAATAATCTTATTGATAAGCTCTTGCGGAATAACATCTCCCGTCTTATAATGCTTTGCCCACAAAGAAAGATACTCTCTTTGAGCAGCCCAATTCTCCATAATTTGAGAAGGAAGTTCAACAAAATCCGTTGCGACATTTGTGCCGGAAAGTGAAGAATATTTTCCTTCCGCCAACATTCCGTTTAGTGCGTGACCAAATTCATGCAATATTGTAGTAACTTCATAAAAAGTTAACAATGAGGGGTCTTTGGCTGTCGGCTTTGTAAAGTTGCACACAATGGAGACAAAAGGCCTTCTCTCTTTACCTTCTCTGGAAAAACTTTGCTCCCGGAAGTTTGTCATCCACGCTCCGCCTTTTTTACTGTTGCGCGGATAAAAATCTGAATAGAACAATGCCATGTGTCTCCCCTTGGAATCTGTTACATCATAGACTTTTACATCCGGATGATAACCCGGAATGTCTTTTGCCTCCGTAAAGTTAAGTCCGTATAATTTGTTAGCTAAAAGGAAAACCGCTTTTTGTACATTCTCCAGTTTGAAGTATGGCTTTAGGAGATTATCATCAATTGCAAACTTTTTAACTCTCAGCTTTTCCGCCCAGTAGGCAAAATCCCATGGTTGCAATTTGCCTTTAAATCCCTGTTTTGCAGCAAATTCCTCTATTGTCTGAACATCTCTTTTTGCATAAGGCATAGAACGTTTTAACAAATCATTTAGAAAATGTTCAACAGTCTTTGTATTCTTTGCCATCCTGTTTTTTAGAGCGCAGGCTGCAAACGTTTTATATCCCAGCAGCTTTGCAACTTTAATGCGGAGTGCAACCATCTTTTTAATAATGTCCTGATTATCAAATTTTCCGCCAATACATCTTGTGCTGCTTGCTCTCCATAATTTCTCCCTCAGATCTCTATTTGCGCTGTATTTCATGAAAGGGGACATACTCGGAAATTGCAGAGTATAAACCCATCCTTTAAGCTTAAATTCATTTGCAGTAGCCTCTCCCGCCTCAATAACGTATTGCGGAAGTCCCTCCAAATCAGCTTTATCCGTTAAATGAAGTTTGAATTCATTCGTGGCATCAAGTACGTTTTTGCCAAACTTGAGTGACAGCAGATTTAATTCTTGAAGATATTTTGAGTACTCTTTTTTTGCCGCAGGTTTTAAGTTTGCTCCGTTTTCTACAAAGGCCTTGTATTTTTTTTCCAGCAATCTCTTCTGCTCTTTGTCCAGTTTAAGTCTTGCTCTTTTAGAATAAACCGTTTTAATTCTTTTGAAAAGCTTCTCATTCAATAAAATGTAAAGACCATACCGGGTAAGCTCCGGAGAAATAGTCTCTGCAATTTTCTGCATCTTGTCTGATGCCATGCATTCATTCATGTTAAAGAAAATGCCGGAAACATCATCAAGCTTTTCCCCGGCATATTCAAGAGCCTCTACAGTATTTTCAAACGTAGGAGTTTCAGGATTGTTGATGATTTCATCAACTTCTTTTTTCCCCTCTGCCAAAGCAATTTTAAATGCTGGCAGGTAATCATCTTCTTTTATTTTATCAAACGCCGGCGCGCCGTATCTATACTTTGACGCGGATAATAAAGGATTTTCCATATACATTTTTTTTAATCCCGACAGATTCTATCGGGACGTAAAAGGTTCATAATAAAATTATTGTACTTGAATAACAAGATACTTGGTCTGCTCCCAGAAGTCTGACGGATTAGAAATTGTAAGCACTGCTTCTCCATTGATGTTGTCAATAGAATATGTGCCCTTTGGATGATTGGAAATAACCTTGGCCCTCTGTGCATTTGTGTTGATAGTGGAAATCTCTCTGTAATCAATTTTAATGAAAGCGTTCTTTTCCGCCTGATAAGAAATCTTAGAAGATTTGAATAATCCGCCTCTTGTAAGAACTCCCACATTAATCAGTTCATCCTTGGTTCCGACTATATAATATGCGGCATAAATCTGTTTATCCTGGGAAGATATCTTCTCCTTCATTTCTCCCCCTTCCGTATTCAGTTTTGTTATGTCGTTCTTCAAGTCAGAAACGGCCTGGTCCAGAGATTCGACTTGTTTTGTTTTCTCTGCAAGCTGCAAGTCCTTATTCTGCAACTGCTTAGACAAGTTGTCAATCATCTCTGATTTCTCATTCAGCTCTTTCTGAATAGCATTAAGCCTCTTTTTGAATTCAATGGACTGAATTCTGTTATTGTTTTTAAGCTGTTTGATTTTATTCTTGTACTCTTGAATTGCAGATTGCACGGCGGCAATGTCTGACTGAATTTGCTCTTTGTTATTTTGAGGAGTTGTGATGCCCTCCTGCTGCTGAAACGTTAAAATATTCTCTGTCTCGCGGATAGACTTAAGGCCCGCTTCCACTTCATTGAGGGTTCCAAAAACCTCATCCAATTGATTTTTTTGCGTGCCGTAATTCCCCTGCAAAGAATCCAACTGGGCCTGCAGAGCCTTGTACTTGCTGGAGTTCTCAACGCAAGAGGTCAAAGACATAGCAACTATAGCCAAAGCGGCTGCTACTGTACATAATCTTTTCATTGTCTCACTTTTTGCCTTGCGAAAGTAGTCATTATTTTACACATAACGGTTATGGGCAATATTATTTTTAGCAAAAAGGTTGCATTTTTTCCCGACAGATAACGGCAGTTTCTCTCAATTTTTTTTAAGATATCGTAATTCTCTGTGTTGTGGAAATTTTCTTTCATTTTCCCGTTGTTGTAGTAAGTTCTGCAGTCGTCGCAGCAAAAGATTTTATCGCTGCGCCCGATGATTGTCTTTCCGCATACCGGACATCTCTTTTCTTGTTGAAAAGTTTTATTGCTTTGTTGCATGATTATTTCTATCAATTTTGTCAATGTAATACATTAAATATTTGGCAGAATGCCAATTGATCAAAACATTATGTTCTTGTAAAGATTTTTATAATTCCGGATTTTTTATCCGTTTTTATTCGTCTATAATATGGTTATTAAGTATTGATAATCTTTACTTTGCGCTACACATTAAATTTTAAACAATTAACCATGGAAAGATCTTTGAACAAAGTAGAAATTAAGGGCAACGTTGGTGCAGAGCCTAAGATTACAAATCTGGAAAGCGGTGCGCAGGTTGTAAGATTTTCAGTTGCAACCCATGAAGCATTTAAGGGGAAGGACGGCCGGTACAAGGAGGAAACAACCTGGCACAACATTGTAGCGTGGGCGGCCAAGAGCATGCCCGATTTTATCACAATTAAAAAAGGCTCTTTTGTAGAAATCACGGGCAAACTTAAATATTCAAAATTTAAGGCTAAAACCGGTGAAGATAAGTATGTTACGGAGATTGTAGCCTTACGCATGGCCATTATGCCTCCGGCTCCTGCGGCGCATTTTGACCCGGGCGCGGTACCGTCGGACCCTTTTGCAGCATTGTCGGACCCGTTTGCGGTGCCGTCCGAGCATATTGGCACAAATAGGGATACGTCACCTGTACAGCGCATTGGGGATGCGGGCTCTCCAATATAGCCCGCATCTCTTTTCATATTATTTTATTTGTTTAAATTTGCCCCTGTCTGATTTCCGCCGCTTGCCGGCGGATAAAAAACGGGGGATTTTTATGACTAGAGATATCCAGATTTACAACACATTAACCAGAAAAAAAGAGAAATTTGTTCCAATCACTCCTGGAAGAGTTGGACTATATGTTTGCGGACCAACGGTTTACGGAGAACCTCACCTTGGACATGCAAGACCGGGAGTAACGTTTGACGTTCTTGTAAGGTTATTCAAACAGTTGGGATACAAAGTACGTTACGTAAGAAATATTACGGACGTAGGACACTTGGAACATGATAGTGACAGCGGAGAGGATAAGATAGAAAAGAAGGCGCGTTTGGAAGAGCTTGAACCGATGGAAATTGCGCAAACTTATACAATTAGTTTTCATCACGCGATGGACAGGCTTAACAATTTTCCTCCAAGCATTGAGCCGCATGCTTCCGGTCATATCATTGAGCAGATAGAGTTTATCAAAAAGATTATTGAGCACGGATTTGCCTATGTGACAAATGGTTCCGTCTATTTTGACGTTGCCGCATACAATAAGAAATATTATTATGGGGAGTTGAGCGGGAGAAATCTGGATGACATGATGACCAATACAAGAACTCTCGACGGCCAGGATGAAAAACGGAGTCCGGCAGATTTTGCGTTGTGGAAAAAGGCTCAGCCTGAGCATATTATGAGGTGGCCTTCTCCTTGGAGCGACGGTTTTCCCGGATGGCATCTTGAGTGTTCTGCAATGGGAGAAAAATATTTGGGAAAGGAGTTTGATATACATGGCGGCGGAATGGATTTAATGTTCCCCCATCATGAATGTGAAATTGCTCAAAATAAAGCGGAACGCGGAACCGGCGGAGTTCATTACTGGATGCACAATAATATGATTACCATAAACGGACAAAAAATGGGGAAGTCTCTTGGTAATTTCATTACGCTTAATGAGCTTT
Organism: Bacteroidales bacterium; assembly: GCA_028704975.1. GTDB lineage: Bacteria > Bacteroidota > Bacteroidia > Bacteroidales > UBA932 > Egerieousia. Next base: position 4,912 of record JAQWEK010000078.1, read on the forward strand.
TTACCGGTACCCATAAGTTGTTGACTCAAGCCTATACACCAATGACTATCAGGTTCTTCATCCTTCAGGCTCAGTATCGCGGAACGCTGGATTTTAGCAATGAGGCGCTTTTGGCTGCGGAGAAAGGATATAAGAGAATGATGCAAGCGGCAAAGGATGTTAAATCTCTTAAAGAATCTGCTTCCGCTTATGAAGAGAATAAAAACAATAATGTTTCTCCGGACGGAAAATCAGAAGGGAAAAAAACATTGATACAGCAGATAGAAGAGTTGTACAATAATATGTATGATGCCTTGTGCGATGATTTAAATACACCCGTTGCACTTTCGTATCTATTTGAGACAGTGAAGATTGTGAATCAGGCAAAAGACGGAACCATAACTGTCGGGAATAAAGAGAAAGAGCTGCTGGAAAAAATATTTTCTGAAGTGGCAATGTGTGTTCTCGGGCTTAAAGATGAAGATGAGAGCGCTGCCGGAAATGGCGGAACAAAAGTTGTAGACGGCCTTATGGATTTGGTGCTTGCAGAGAGAAAAGAGGCAAGAGAGAAAAAGGATTGGGCAAAGAGCGATGTTATACGTGATACCCTTAACAAGTTGGGCATAAAGGTAAAAGATAATAAGGACGGCGGGACGGATTGGAGTATTGATTAGTGCGCAGCGTAAAATTTTAAAGAAAATTACTAACAACATTTAAAGAATTAAAGATGATTTATTCTAAAGAAGTTGAACACATGTGTGTTGTAAAGAAGGGTCCTAACCACGGCCCCGCACCCATCCCGGAAGAAGGAAAATGGGTGAAAGCCAGAGATATAAAGGATATTTCCGGCATGACTCACGGAGTGGGTTGGTGCGCCCCTCAGCAGGGCGCCTGCAAACTTAGTCTTAATATTAAAGACGGAGTTATTCAGGAGGCGCTTATTGAGACAGTTGGATGCAGCGGTATGACTCACTCTGCTGCAATGGCGGCAGAAATTCTTAGCGGCAAGACAATACTTGAGGCCTTAAATACAGACCTTGTTTGTGATGCCATTAATACTGCAATGAGAGAACTTTTCTTGCAGATAGTTTATGGCCGCAGCCAGTCAGCTTTTTCTGAGGGCGGTCTTGTAATTGGCGCAGGCCTTGAGGATCTTGGCAAAGGTCTTACAAGTCAGGTTGCCACTATGTATGGTACTTTAAAGAAAGGGCCTAGATATCTGCAACTTACAGAGGGATATGTTAATAGATTGGCTCTTGATAAGAATGATGAAATCATAGGTTATGAGACTGTTAATCTTGGCAAATTTATGGAGGATGTCAAGAAGGGGATGGATGCCAATGAAGCTCTTAAGAAGGAGACAACTCCTCACGGCCGTTTTGCAAAAGAGGACGGAGCTGTTAAATACATAGATCCACGTAAAGAATAAGGAGGAGAGATTATGATTAGAAAAGTAAATTTTGAGAGTCAGGAACGCAGAATGAAGCAAGTGCTTGCTGCATTGAATGCCAACGGTATCAAGGATATAGAGGAGGCAAATGCAATCTGCGATAAATATGGTGTGGATCCCTATAAGACAGTTGAGGAGACTCAGCCAATTTGTTTTGAAAATGCAAAGTGGGCCTATGTAGTTGGAGCTGCAATTGCTTTAAAGAGAGGGTGTAAGGGCGCTCCGGAGGCTGCCGAGGCTATAGGAGTAGGTCTTCAATCTTTCTGTATTCCGGGGTCTGTTGCTGACGACAGAAAAGTTGGTCTTGGCCACGGAAATCTTGCTGCACGTTTGCTCAGAGAAGATACAAAGTGTTTCTGCTTCTTGGCCGGCCATGAGAGTTTTGCAGCGGCAGAGGGCGCAATTAAAATTGCGGATAAAGCTAATAAAGTTAGAAAGGACCCTCTTCATTGCATTCTTAACGGACTGGGAAAAGATGCCGCTCAAATTATTTCCAGAATCAACGGTTTTACTTATGTTCAGACGGAATTTAATTATTTTACCTCTGAGCTTAAGGTTGTTAGAGAGATTAAATATTCAGAGGGCAACCGCTCAAAGGTTAGATGCTATGGTGCCGATGATGTAAGAGAGGGTGTTGC
>JAQWEK010000011.1 GCA_028704975.1 Bacteroidales bacterium
AAACTGCGTTAATAGCGACAGTTGTTCCAAGAACTATAACCTTAATTTTGCCTAGAAATTCCCGGTAGGTAAGCCCCTTTGTTTCCGCTATTTCACAAAGACCGTTAAAAACCGCTTTGGAAGGATCTTTGGGGGTTGATCGGACTTAAGAGGAGACAAAGCCGTAATTGATAATGCCTTAAAGTTTGACAAGATTAAACTTGTTGCCGCAGGAGCAAAAAAATCTTGCACAGGCAACAAGTGCACTAGCATGCAGGTGAGTTCCGATGAAATTGCAGCGGCCGCACGCAAAGTTCCTGCAGCCCTTAAAAAATCTATAGCTCAAGCAATTGCAAATGTTGAAAAATTTCATGCCGCACAGACCGTGAAAGATATAACTGTGGAGACTACAGAAGGTGTTATATGCAAACAAATTAGCGTTCCGATAGAAAAAGTGGGACTTTACATACCGGGTGGTACGGCACCATTGTTTTCAACCGTTATTATGTTGGCAGTTCCAGCGCGCCTTGCCGGGTGCAAAGAAATTGTGATGTGCACGCCGGCCACATCGCCCGTTGTATACTATACTGCATCAAAGTGCGGAGTAACAAAGATTTACAGGATTGGAGGTGTTGCGGCAATTGGAGCAATGGCATTCGGAACCGCAACAGTTCCCCGCGTTGATAAAATATTCGGCCCCGGAAACTCTTATGTAACGGCAGCTAAGCAAATTGTTGGCGGTGCTGTTTGCGCAATTGACATGCCGGCCGGTCCGTCTGAAGTAATGATTCTTGCAGATGATTACGCCAAGGCGGAATATGTGTGCGCAGATTTTATGAGTCAACTTGAGCATGGTCCGGACAGTCAGGCAATTCTTATAACAACCTCACCGGCAATGGCATCTGCCGTTGCCTTACAATTTGTAAAGCAGTTACGCACATTGGAAAGAAAGAGTTACATATTGTCATCGGCCGCAAAAAGCAAAATTATTATATGCCGCTCCAGAAAAGAATTATGGGAGATGGCAAACATGTATGCTCCCGAGCACCTGATAATTTGCACACACAATTACGCAGATATCTGCTCACATATAGTAAATGCGGGAAGCATTTTCCTTGGCAATTACACCCCGGAAAGCGCAGGCGACTACGCAAGCGGAACAAACCACACTCTCCCCACGGGGGGCTGGGCCCGCGGTTACAATGGCGTGAATCTCAACAGTTTCATTAAAAGAATAACTGTCCAGGAAATAACCCGCACCGGACTTAGAAGACTCTCCGGCACCATAACGGCAATGGCTTCCGCAGAGGGCCTGGACGCTCATAAAAATGCTGTAGATATAAGATTAAAATAACGCTGTAGTATTAGAATTATTAGATATGAACATTAAAAATCTTGTAAGGAAAAATATACTGGAACTCACTCCCTATTCAACAGCGCGGGATGACTGCAGGGTTCCCATGGAAATCTATCTGGATGCTAATGAGAACCCATTTGATAATGGTGTAAACCGCTATCCGTCACCGCGTCAAGAGAATTTAAAACAGGCAATTTCCGCTATAAAGGAAATTCCTGTTAAAAATTTATTTTTAGGAAACGGAAGTGATGAAGCTATTGACCTTGTTTACAGAGTTTTCTGTGAGCCGGGCAAAAGCAGCGCCATCATAATGAATCCGTCTTATGGCATGTATTCAGTTGCAGCTCAGATGAATAACGTCAAAATAATTGACGCTTTTCTCACAACAGATTTCACAACAAATAAGAAGCATGGCGACACGGTAGCCAAAAACAATGCAACTGCTTTTCAGCTTGACACAGACAAACTGCTAAAGCAAGTGCGCAAAGACACCAAAGTTATTTTCCTTTGCTCCCCTAACAACCCTACAGGCAATTTACTGGATTCCAAGAGTATAGAGAAGATATTAAAATCTTTCAAAGGAATTGTCGTAGTTGATCAGGCATACTTTGATTTTGCTGCAGCAGACGCCGGGCGCAATACAAACCGCGGCCGTTATGCTAGCGGCAAACACCCTTCAAGCACTGTGCGCGTAACAGATTTCAAAAATCATATTGCAAAATATCCAAACTTAATAGTATTGGAGACACTGTCAAAAGCCTATGCAATGGCAGGCTTAAGGATTGGACTGGCTATTGCTAATGAGGACATTATAAACATTTTTAACAATGTAAAGTACCCTTATAATATCAACATTCTGGCTCAGCGACAGGCACTGCAAATGTTGCGCAGTTCTCTTAGAAAAGAGGAAGAAGTTGAAACCATCGTGAGTGAAAGAGAGAGAGTTGCGTCAGAACTGCAAAAGATGGGCAAAGGAAAAACGGACGGAGCGGTGCAAAAAGTTTATCCTTCGGACGCAAATTTCCTGCTTGTTAAATTCAAACAAAAAGAGAAGATTTTCCATCTGTTACAAGAGAATAAAATTATAGTAAGGGATAGAGGGAACATGCACGGCTGTAAAGATTGTTTAAGAATTACGGTTGGCAATAAGGATGAGAATGACAGGATGCTCCGCTGCATCAGAGCCTTTGCGGAAACACTAAACGCAAATGCATATACAAATGAAGAACAAACGGCATCCGGATGCGTTACACCGGAAAGCATTTCATCCGAATACATTGTGCAGGAACACATGGAACCTGAGCGAATTGCATCCGTAGAACGTTTTACAAAAGAGACTCAGATTCAAGTATATGTAAACTTGGACAAATTCCGCGAGCCGCGCATTGAGACTCCTCTTGATTTCTTGAATCACATGCTGCAGCAGATTGGTTATCACGGAGGTATAACACTGGATATAAAAGCATCCGGCGACATTAATGTTGATGAGCACCACACCGTAGAAGATATTGCCATTACCCTTGGAGAGTGTCTGAAAAAAGCGCTTGGCAATAAGAACGGCATTGGAAGATACGGTTTTTGTCTCCCAATGGATGAAGCTGATGCATACATTGTTATGGATATAGGAGGAAGAATTGATTTCCGCTGGGACGTCAAATTTAAAAGTGAAAAAATCGGAGACGTAAATTCCCAAATGTTTGAACATTTCTTTAAAAGTCTTGCAGAACACCTTGAATGCAATCTCCACATAAAAGCCTCAGGTTCAAATGATCACCACATCATTGAGGGAATTTTCAAAGCCTTTGCAAGGACACTAAAAGGCGCCGTCCGCAGAGAAACAAGAGATTTTGCAATTCCGAGCAGTAAGGGAGTGCTATAATTAATTTTATTTTAGTACTTTGGTACGCTTTTTTAAGTACATTGAATTAATAACTAAAGATTTGTAATTTGTATGACAGGCATACTGGACTATAAAACAGGTAATTTGGGTTCCGTTGAGAACGCCCTAAAGAGGATTAAAGAGGAGTATGTCATTTCATCCGAGAGAAATACGCTTGCAAAGTGCGACCACATTATTCTTCCCGGCGTCGGCGATGCAAAGTGGGCCATGGAGAATCTGAGCAAATCTAATCTCATAGACGCTATTAAAGGTTTCAGGCAGCCCGTCATGGGCATCTGCCTTGGAATGCAGTTGTTGTGCAAACACTCAGAAGAGAGTGATACAGAGTGTCTTGGAGTATTCGACAATGTGGTTTGCAAGTTCCCCTCCAATATGCCGGAAGAGTTTAAAGTTCCGCACGTTGGCTGGGATAATATGACGGATTTAAAGTCTTCTCTTTATGATGAAATAGATGAAGACACTTTCTTTTACTACGTACACTCCTACTTCGCAAATGTGAATGAAAACACAATAGCAGTTTGTAATTATGGAATAAAGTTTGGCGCATCCTTAAAAAAAGACAATTTCATGGGGTGCCAGTTTCATCCGGAAAAGAGCGGGCTGGCGGGAGAGAAACTTCTGCGCAACTTTTTGAAAATGAAGTAACAACATCTGTCGGTAGGTAATAATATGTATTCCGACAATTAATAAATAGAGAAAATTATGATAGAAATAATTCCCGCAATAGATGTAATGAACGGCAAATGCGTTAGACTGAGCCAGGGAGATTTTTCAAAGATTAAGACATATTCTGAAGACCCTCTTGAGGTTGCAAAAAGCTATGAAGACTGCGGCATTAAACGCGTGCATTTGATTGATTTGCAAGGTGCAAAGAGTAACTCTCCTGTAATTTTTGACATACTTCAGGCAATTGCAAGCAAAACAAATTTGCTTGTGGAATTTGGCGGCGGAATCAAAACAAGAAATTCTTTGAGAGACGCACTGGAAAACGGAGCGGACAGAGTAATTTGCGGCAGTATTGCAGCAACTGAACCCAACGTATTTACTTACTGGTTAGATTGTTTTGGAAGCGATAAAATTGTTCTTGGAGCTGATATAAGAGAGAATAAAATAGCAATAAAAGGATGGAAGGAATCTACAGATAAAACTGCAGAAGAACTGATTAGATTATATCTGCAAGAGGGACTTAAATATGCCGTTATTACAGATATTTCAAAAGACGGAATGCTTGCAGGCCCTTCATTGAAAATGTACAGGGAGTTGGAAGGAAAATATCCAAGGCTTAAAGTCATTGCCAGCGGAGGAATCAGCAGCATGCAAGACATTGAAGACTTGAATGATATAAATGTTCCCGCCGCCATTGTTGGAAAAGCTATTTACGAAGGACACATTACCCTGGACCAGATAAGAGAATTTAACAAATCAACTGCTCATGCAGAGGAATCTGTAGAAAACACTGATAATAAATAAATTATGTTAGCAAAGAGAATCATACCTTGCTTGGATGTTAAAGACGGTGAAACCGTAAAGGGGGTGAATTTTGTACGCATGGTAAATGTGGGAGATCCGGTAGAATTGGCAAAAGCCTACTCTTATGACGGCGCAGATGAGCTTGTTTTTCTGGACATTAGCGCAACTGTGGAGGGACGCAAGACCTTTTTAGGCTTGGTAAAAAAGATTGCTAGAAATATTGATATCCCGTTTACCGTGGGAGGAGGAATTTCATCCCTGGATGATGCCGCAAGATTGCTGGATGCTGGAGCCGATAAGGTTTCTATATGTACGGCAGTAGTAAATAATCCGCAGCTAATTGGAGATTTGGCAAAACGCTATGGTTCTCAGTTTGTGGTAGTTGCAATAGATGCAAAACAAGTGAACGGAATTTGGAGAGTCACAACAAATGCCGGAACCAAATTCTCCAATAAGGAAATGTTCAGTTGGGCTAAGGAAGCGGAAGAGCGCGGAGCCGGTGAAATTCTTTTCACATCCATGGATAATGACGGAACAGAGTTTGGCTACGCATGCGATCCTTGCCGCAAACTGGCTGACAGCGTGCATATTCCGGTTATTGCAAGCGGCGGGGCCGGAAGCATACAAGATATTGCTGATGTTCTTACAAAAGGCGGTGCAGATGCAGCACTTGCGGCATCTGTATTCCATTACGGGAAAATCAGAATTCCAAAACTTAAGAAATACCTTAAAGAGCACGGAGTTACGGTTAGATACATTTACGGAATAGATAATTATGGAGAAGAATAGAAAAGTTTGCAATAAATTTTTCTGGCAAATTTCTGATAACAGTTAATAAAAATGAAAATTGACTTTAAAATAGAAGATGTAGATTTTGCAAAGGGAAGCGGACTGGTTCCTGCTGTTGTTCAAGACTTTGCAACATTAAAAGTTTTGATGCTGGGTTACATGAACAAAGAATCTCTGGAACTTACGCTAAAAGAGAACAAGGTGACATTTTACAGCCGAAGCCGCAATACTTTGTGGACAAAGGGAGAGACAAGCGGCAATTTTCTCATTCCTAAAGAGATGTACCTTGATTGCGACCAAGACACAATCCTTGTAAAAGCTCAGCCTATGGGGCCCGTTTGTCACAAGGGAACTACTTCTTGCTTTAAAACAGATGATACGGAGGGATTTATAAGGGAATTGGAAAAAGTCGTATACGATAGAAAAGAGAAACGCCCAAAAGGTTCTTACACCGTTGAGCTATTTGACGCCGGAGTAAACAGAATGGCTCAAAAGATTGGAGAAGAGGCTGTCGAGAGTGTAATAGAAGCAGTTAATAATAATGATGAGAGATTTATTTATGAATCATCTGATTTGGTTTATCATCTGCTCGTGCTGTTTGCAAGCAAGAATATGACCATCGCGGACATGGAGAAAGAATTGTACAAGAGGCATAAATAATTGAATATGAAGAAATCCGACAAACCAATAGTTGCGCTTATATATGATTTTGACGGTACGCTTGCCCCGGGCAACATGCAGGAATATTCATTTATTAAGGCTATTGGCAAAACAGTCGACGAATTTTGGGAGGAATCTCACAGAATGGCTGATACTCAGGATGCTGATGGTATTCTTATCTATATGCTTTTAATGCTGGATGAAGCCCGCAAAAAAAACATATCTCTCACCAAAGAGAGTTTTATGAAGTTTGGCCGAGACGTCAAATTTTTCCCAGGGGTAGAAAGTTGGTTTAAGAGAATCAATGAAATCGGGAAACAGGAGGATGTGATTGTTGAGCACTATATCAACTCCTCCGGATTATTGGAAATCCTTGAGGGAATGAAGATTGCAAAAGAATTTAAGACAATTTTCGCAAGTTCTTTCTACTACAGCAAAAAAGGAAATGCAATTTGGCCTGCCGCCGCAGTCAACTACACAAACAAGACTCAATTCCTTTTTAAAATCAACAAGGGCATTCTCAATATTCACGACAGTGAGAAAATAAACGAGTCCATGCCCGAAGATGAGAAACGAGTTGCATTCCCAAATATGATTTATTTTGGAGACGGAGAAACCGACGTACCTTGCATGAAACTCACCAAGCAGCTCGGAGGGACCTCCATAGCAGTTTATAATTCAGGCATTTACAATAAAAAGATTATTGCCCAGGAATTGTTGGACCAGCAGCGCGTAAATTACATTTGCCCGGCCGATTATCGCCAAGGGAAAAAAATGGAAACGTTGGTAAAAACTATTATCCGCAAGATTAAAGCGGATGATGATTTGTCAAAAATTTCTCTTTAATTACATTTGCTATTATCTCAGCACAACTCTCCGTGGTTAAGACAGTTGAGTTCAGACATATATCATAAGACTCAGCCTTTCCCCAAGATTTCATTGTGTAATTATTATAATAATTGGCCCTCTTCTTATCACCCTTATCTAGAATATCAGAGATTTTTTCATCTGAGAGTTTCTCTATCCCGTCCGGTTTTTTATTGAGTTTTACTCTGGCTATTCTATCTGGTTTTGAAGCAGTTATAAAAACCGATATTCCATTGGGATTGTCTCTTAATACATAATCTGAACAGCGTCCCATAAAAATTGCCGACTCTTTCTCTGCAATTTCTGCAATCACGCCGCTCTCAATTTTGTACAAAGCAGAGCTGTCCAGTACGGTAGATGTAAAAAAGTTGGAGAACCCTTCTGCCAGAGAACTAAATCCAAACATACCACCCCCGCTCTCAATTACCTTATTTTCATCAACTTTCTCAAATATTTCCGGATTTAATCCGCTCTCTTTAGATGCCTCCATAAGAAGTTCTTTGTCATAAACCGGAATACTAAATTTCTTCCCGAGAATTTTAGCAATTTCAAGCCCTCCGGCCCCTATCTGCCGTCCGATGCTTACGTAAAAAAAATTATTGTCTGACATATCCATCAATATATGGGTTAACCAATGAAATATATTTTATTATTGTTGATTCTCTTTAGGTTTTACTGATGTTTGCAGTTGCTGTTCGGACTGCCTATCTTGCTCTTGCTGCATTCTTATAAATACTCTGTGCTGAGCTGCAAGCATAAACCCTGATACAACACTGGCAATCAAGTCAGAAACCGGCAGACTCCACCAAACTCCGTGTATTCCCCAAATAGTCGGCATTAAGAAAAGCAGCGGGAGTAAGAATAAAACCTGTCTTGACAAAGAGAGAAAAACAGCCTTCTTTGCAAATCCTATGCTTTGGAAAAAATATGCAGTAACCATCTGGAAACCAATAATTGGGAAACTTATAAAGGTTATCCTCAGACCAATGACGGATTGCCGTATAAGTTCAGGGTCTGTAGTAAAAATAAATGCAAGCTGCCTTGGAAACAGCTCCCCAATTACAAAACCAAATGAAGTAACAGCAGTAGCCAGCAGGATTGTTGTCCTTAGTACTTTGCTGACCCTCTGCGGTTTATCGGCCCCAAAATTATAACCTCCAATTGGTTGCATTCCCTGGTTTAACCCCATGACAACCATAATAAACAAAAAACTCATCCTGTTTACAATGCCAAACGCGCCTATTGCCATGTCCCCGCCATATCTCTTAAGCTGCTGATTTAGAAACAGAACAATAAAACAAGAGGCGGCATTCATTAAAAACGGAGACATGCCTATTGAAAATGTCTTTTTTATTATTTTTGCCTCAAGCTTGTATATTCCTTTTTTTAAATGAATTATACGGTTTTTGTCAGACGCAAGATAAAAGACGTAAAGCATTGCCAAAAATTGAGAAAGCACTGTGGCTATGGCTGCGCCTCTCACTCCCCAGTGAAAGACAAAAATGAATATTGGGTCTAATATTGAATTAATTACGACTGTAAAAATAGTTGCGCCCATTGCCTTTTTAGGAAGCCCCATTACGCGCACAATATTGTTCATTCCAAAATATAGATTGGTCACAATATTGCCGAGCAGTATGATAAACATATAGTCATACGCGTAAGACATTGTATTTGGACTCGCTCCAAAAAAGAAAAGGATTGGTTTTAAAAATGCAATGCAAAAAACGGAAAACAAGAGCCCGACTATTACGTTGAGAACCACAGAATTGCCAAGAACCTTTTGTGCCACTTTGTAATTTTTCTGTCCAAGCAAAACAGAAATAATTGTAGAAGCGCCAACTCCGACAAGCGTTCCGCATGCCGCGCTAAGATTCATAAGCGGGAACGTAATAGCCAGACCCGCAATAGCATAAGGCCCAACACCCTGCCCAATAAAAATGCTGTCGCACATATTATATAAGGAGGATGCCGTCATTGCTATAATGGCAGGAAGTGCATATTGCTTGAGCAACTTGGAAATTTTTTCCGTTCCCAGTTCTGTTGGAATTACTGTTGGCATAAAACTATATGGATGACATAAAAAAATTTACTACTTTTGCGTTTCAGATTCGGACGCAGTGCAAAAGTAAGAAAATATAGCTGGAGTGCTTGATGAAACTTTTAAACTTAACAATATGGAGATTGTAAGCAAAAAAGCGCCAAAGGAGAAGGATGTTAAAACATTTAAACTTAACTATATGGAAATAATTGAAGGACAAGAGCCTAAGGTTGCTGAGCAGCCTAGGACCCGGCCGATTGCTCCTCAGATGAATCAGCCTAAAGAAAAACTAACGGTAGGACAATGGGTGCTAACATTGTTCCTTATGTGTATTCCGCTGGTAAACATTATTATGCCGTTTATATGGGCATTTGGCGGAAACAAGGATGAGAGAGAGAATTGGGCAAAGGCTACTTTGATTTGGTGGCTGATTGGAATTATCATTTTTGTTTGCATTGTAAGTTGCGTTGGATTTGCAGCATTGGGAGCACTGTTTGCAGGTAACAATTAACAATTGACTGCCAGCCTGTTGGCCGGCAGATTTTGCCAGCTTAGCTCAGATGGCTAGAGCGACGCATTCGTAACGCGTAGGTCCGGAGTTCGACTCTCCGAGCTGGCTCACAAAAAAAAAGCGACAGAAATGTCGCTTTTTTTTATGTGACTTAATATTAAATAAGAATTTTAATAATACCTACGCCGTAGCAATTGAGCGGCATGGAAATGGCGGCGTCTTTACGCAGGGCCAGACGCATAGATTTTCCGGAAAGCAAATCTTCTGCTTCAATAGCGCCAATCTCTGCAATATTCCAGAAGTCAAACAGATGTGCAGGCAAAACCACATTCAAGGTTTTAGCACTTTGAGTGAAATCTACCACTATAAAAATTAGCGACGATGGCACACCCGATGAAACAAATCTGCGTGCAAATACAAAGTTCCTGTCGGGATTGAAAATGCCTCCTTCTGCACAAACATCTTTGCCGCCACAATTTACATACTCCAAATCAAACATATCACCGCAAGAGATTGCCTTTTCTGAAGTAGCTATATGTAAGAGCTTTACATACTCTGCAAATAGATTCTGCTCTTCTGAACGCAATTCATTATTTAAGAATCTTGCAACACTTGGGGCACTGCAATAATCAAATATTGAGGTTTTTCCGTCTAAGCCGCTATAACCTTCACACTCCATTCCGCGCTCTCCAAATTCCTGTCCAAAATAGAGCATGAACGGGGACCTGTTAAGCATCAGACTAACAACCAGTTCCGGCAACGCTCTAAAACCCGCTTCATTTGCGCCAGGACAGCAGTTGACCGCTCTAGTCCCTCCAAGATTAAAATCGGACGCTATCCTCTGTTCATCATGGTTCTCCAAAAAGTTCAACATTCTATCCTGAATGCAAAAATCACTTTGCGCTATCCGTTCATTACTATCACTTTGCAGTTTTATTGCATAAAGGTTTTGCCAGCATACCGTGATTTCATGCGCCGCAGCCCCACCTCGTGAGATGCTCTTCAATTTATCATAAAGTCCAACCTTGTCATACAGCATATCAAATCCGCATTCAACCAACACACTGTACTGCAGAGGATTGTAAGATTCTGCCATAAATATCACCTTGGGGTATTTCACTTTTATTTTCCCGACAGCCCATCTCCAGAATGCCGGCGGCACCATCTCAGCCATATCGCAACGGAATCCGTCCACACCGTTGGAACACCAGAAATCCAACACATTATACATCATCCTCCATGTTTTGGGCACCGGATTAAAATAACATTTATGTCCGTTAAATTCATCTGACGGTTCCTGATTCTCACCACAATTTGCAACATTCATATAATCAACTCCGTAATTTAATTTTACGGTTTCATACCAATCGTTGTGTGAGGGAGCCACTGTAAAACAGTCATTTCCGGTTGCTCTGGCCGGATTCTCAACATACTCTCCAATCTTAAGTTCCTGACCAGGCAGATAATAAAAATTGTTTTGCGAATCAAATGCCACTGAGTTTTTATCTCCCTCTCCAAACCCGGCTATCAAACTATTATCATCCGAGGCGGCAGAATTAACAACGGTATCACCTGCACCCTTATAAAATGTCCTATACTCTCTGGAAACATGATTGGGCACAAAATCAATAATAGCCTTAATGCCCACTGAATGAACGCGCTGCAACATTTTTTCAAACTCATAAAATCTGTCGGGAACTTTATCTGCAAGAGCCGGACAAACATCATAATAATCTGTTATGGCAAATGGGGAGCCTGCGCGTCCCTTTACCACAGCGTCCGAATTGCGTGGAATTCCGTACTGAGTGAAATCCGTTTTAGTTGCGCTGCGGATAATTCCGGTAAAATATACATGACTTACGCTCAACGATTTAAGGTGCCAAAGGACCTGTTCATTTACACTGCTGAACTTTCCGCTTCCATTAGTTGTGAACCCTCCGTCTGGAATATTGTCCTGACTTTTATTGCCAAAGACACGCAAAAGCATTTGATAAATTATCGGTTTCATCTCAATTATAAAAAATGCACGCCCGGTATTGGACGTGCACTCTCATACTTATTTATTTATTACCAATTAAGGATTTTCTTAAAGTCGTAAGTCTCAGGGTCTTTAACATACTTCTTTGCGGCTTCGTAATCATCCGGAGTGATATAATGCATAATTAATTCAAATATCATCCTTACTTTATCCTGATGGATATTAACTCCTCTTGGAGGAATTTTTCCGGTTACCGGGTCCTGCATATCCTTCAGATACAGAGATTTGACATTACCATTCAAATCCATGTAAACCATACATCCCGTAATGCCCTCTGTAAACAATTTGTACACACCCATTCCAAGTTCTGTACAATATACCAGGTCATACGCATGAGGCGTAATACACCTTACTTCATATCCAATCTCAACGGGACGAGACTTAATATCCAGCCCCAGTTGTTTCAAGCGTGTTTCAAGCATATCATTGAACATCTGAGCCTTAGACACTTTACCAAGTTCCGGATGTCCATGCTGGTCATACGTAAATTTGACTCCGTAAGACTGCAGTTCCTCACTGGAAAGTTCCTCAAACACACCCTCTGAAATTATAATCGCGCCATATTCTATTCCAAGAATTTTTCTCTTTATAATTGCAGAGACGGCCATATTTATAATTTTCTCTCCGGTAATATTTGTCTTATTGAACATCTCGGGAATTACAATCATAGGATAATGATTTGTATATCCGATTGAAAGTGCAAGGTGACCTGCCGAACGCCCCATCGCAGAGACTACAAACCAAGTATGATTTGTTCTTGCATCCTCGTAAATAGTTGCTCCAATGGTAGTTCCCTCGCCTTTTGCAGACTGATATCCGAATGTCGCAATATTCTGAGGGAGAGGAAGATCATTGTCAATGGTCTTAGGAACGTGAATATTTGCTATATGATAATCCTTATCATGAAGGAATTTTGCAATTCTGTTTGCGGTAGATGCGGTATCATCACCGCCAATTGTTACCAACAATTTTATATTGTTGTCTTGGAAAAATTTTAAATTAAAATTTTTATCAAAATCTTCCTGCGTAGGCTTAAACCTGCTCATTACCAGATGAGAGCCCCCTCTGTTAAATATAGAATCGGCCAAGAAAAAATCCAGCTCTTCAAAATTTGGATCGGGAGAGAACAAACCTTTGTAACCTCCGTTAAGTCCAAGCACTCTGTAACCGTTTCTTAAAAATACTTTAGTAATAGTCCCGACTACCGTGTTCATTCCCGGCGCAGGACCTCCTCCTGTTAAAATAACAATTGATTTTTGCATATAAATATCTCCTCTAAATCGGGCGCAAATTTATGATTTATTATCAAAATATGGTAAATTTGGAGGTTAAATTTGTCTTGATGAACAAAAAGGAAGCAAAAGCCCGCATAGAAGCTCTCAGGAATGAGTTGAACCGGCACAATCATAACTATTATGTGCTGAATAACCCCACAATTTCCGATTATGAGTTTGATATATTAATGCGAGATCTTGCTCAGCTGGAAAAGCTTTACCCTGAATTCATTATACCGGATTCCCCTACCCAGAAAGTAGGCAGCGATCTGGAAACGCCCGCTGAGGCAAAACAGGAAAAAAGTAACAATTCAGAAGTTCCGGACGGCAAAAATCATTTCAGGCAATTTCCTCATAAACACCCTATGCTGTCACTGGCAAATACATACAACATTGAAGAGCTTAAAGAATTTGATCAGAGAATTAGAAAGTTTACGGACCAGCCATACTCATATTCATGTGAACTCAAATTTGACGGTACCGGAATTAACTTATACTATAAAGACGGTGCACTAGAGCGTGCTCTCACAAGAGGAGACGGAACTGTCGGCGACGATGTTACTGAAAATACAAAACATATCCCCTCCATACCTCAACACCTAAGGCCCGGCAGCGGTTATCCGGCTGAATTTGAAATAAGGGGAGAGATTTATATGCCGTATGAGGCTTTTGACAAATTAAATTATGAGAGGGAACTAAATGAGGAGCAGGAGTTTGCAAATCCCCGCAATGCCGCCGCCGGTTCTCTTAAATTGATTGAGCCTTCTCAGGTTTCCGGCAGATGTCTTGAGTGTATTCTATATCACCTTATTGCAGAAGAATTTGATGTCCCGACTCACACAAAGGCAATTGAATGTGCTGCATCATGGGGGCTTCCCACATCCGAATATGCAAAAGAATGCTCTAATATAGAAGAAGTTACAGAATACATTCAAAGCTGGGACGAAAAGAGAAAAACTTTGCCGTTCCCGACAGATGGCATGGTTGTTAAAGTGAATCAGTTTGCTTTGCAAAAGGGGCTTGGGTATACGGCAAAGATTCCAAGGTGGGCTGTGGCCTATAAATTTAAACCCGAGCAGGCTTTAACACAGCTGATATCCATTGATTATCAGGTTGGAAGAACGGGAGCTGTGACTCCGGTTGCAAATCTGAGACCGGTGCAATTGAGCGGAACCGTTGTCAAGCGCGCTACTTTGCATAATGCAGACCAGATGAAATTGCTTGATATTCACTACGGTGACTACGTATATGTAGAAAAGGGAGGAGAAATTATTCCAAAAATAACCGGCGTAGAGCTCTCAAAAAGAGCAGTTAACGCACAGCCGGCTATATTCCCTTCCGTATGTCCAGTCTGCGGAACATCTTTGGTGAGAGATGAAGATGAGGCCAAATTTTTCTGCCCCAATTCAGACAATTGTACCCCGCAGATAGAGGGTAAATTCATACATTTTATTGGACGCAAAGCATTGAATATCAATGCAGGTGAGGCTACCATTCATCAGCTGTTTACAAAGGGATATATCAAAGAATTGGAGGACTTGTACAATTTGACTGATTTTCAGTTATTATCCCTGGACAAATGGAAAGAAAAATCTGTCGCGAACTTTAAAACATCACTTGAAAAGAGCAAAAGCGTTCCTTTTGGGAAGGTGTTGTTTGGTCTGGGAATAAGATTCATCGGGGAGACAACGGCAAAAAGTCTGGCCGCCAGATTTAAAAGCATCGAGGGTCTTAAAAACGCCACAAGAGAGGAACTGTTGGAGACGGAGGATGTTGGGAAAGCGCTTGCAGATTCCATCATAGGGTATTTTAAAGAGCCGAGACATCTGAATACAATAGAAAAGCTTAAAGAGGCCGGACTGCAATTGGAAATTGGAGCATCTGATACTAAAGTGGTTTCCAATGTATTGCAGGGAAAGACTATTATGATTACCGGTAACTATTCTGTTCCAAGGGAGACCATGAAACAGTACATAGAAGCACACGGCGGGAAGGTTGGAAGCTCAGTTACGGGAAATACTTCCTATCTTGTTGCGGGTGAAAAAGCCGGGGATGCAAAACTTAAAAAGGCTGAAAAACTGGGAATTCCTGTTATTTCAGAGGAGGATTTTTATAAAATTGCAGCATCGGAAAAGGGAGCGGATATAGGAAAACCAAATGGAGAAAACGAAAAAGATGAGACGTTATTTTAATGACAAGTCTGATGTTGTCTTTAATAAATCTTAATAGACATGATTATAAATAGAACAAATATATATTTTAAATAAACATGAAAATTGTAAATATAACAGATCGAATTAGTTA
This sequence comes from Bacteroidales bacterium, assembly GCA_028704975.1. Lineage (GTDB taxonomy): Bacteria > Bacteroidota > Bacteroidia > Bacteroidales > UBA932 > Egerieousia. The sequence continues at coordinate 15,191 of JAQWEK010000011.1, forward strand.
CATTGGAGTTAATGACAGAAAAACGCCCCTTTTTGAGAATAACTGGTCTCTTCCGCACGGAATGGCATACAATTCATATTTGATAAATGACGATAAAACGGTTCTTGTTGATACTGTTAAATACGGTTCTGATAATGAATATATTGCAAAAATCAAAAAAGTGCTTGGAGATAAACCGTTAGATTACATTGCTGTAAATCATATGGAACCGGACCATGCAGGAATGATTGGAGTGATAATGGACATGTACCCGGATTGCAAAGTCATTGGCAATGCGCAGACTAAGAAGATGATAAATGATTATTTTGGAATTGGGGAGGATAGATTTAAAATGGTTGCCGACGGTGAGGAAATTCCTATAGGTCAGAGCACTCTAAAGTTTATCTATATTCCATGGGTTCACTGGCCGGAGACGATGGTCACGTATGATGTTAAAGATCAGGTAATTTTTACCTGCGATGCTTTTGGCGGGTACGGCGCTTTGGACGGCGGAATTTTTGACAGCGATTATGACTGGGATAAAGTATATCTTGATGATATGCGCAGGTATTATTCAAACATTGTGTGCAAGTACAGTACAATGGTCTTGAAGGCATTGGCAAAATTAGACAGTGTCCCTATCAATGTAATTGCACCTTCTCACGGAGTTGTATGGAAGGAGAACCCAATGAAGGTTGTTGGTCTGTTTAAAGACTGGGCTGAGTTTAAAGCTGAAGAAGGCGTTGTAATTGCTTTTGCTACAATGTACGGACACACAGAGACTTTGGCAGATATGATAGGCCAGAAACTTTGCGATGCAGGGGTGAAAAATATCATTACGTACAATGTATCAAACACAAATATATCCTTTATACTTAGTGATATACAGAAATACAAAGGATATATTCTGGGAACATGCGCATACAACGGAGTAATGCATCCGGCAATGCAGCACTTGTGCAATGAAATAAAAATCACAGCTCAGAAAAATAAAGTGGTTGGATTATTTGGCACATCATCATGGAACGGCGCAGGTGTAAAAGATTTGAAGAAATTTGCGGAAGAGAACAAGATAGCGCCGGTAGAACCCGCAGTTGAAACATTTGGAGATCCGACACCGGAAAAAGTTGAGTACCAGATTGATGCATTTGTAAAGGCATATTCAGCCGCACTGAAATAACAGCTTATTATTAAATAATTCATATTACTGTTAAATAGTACAACATAACTTTTGACATATGGAAATTAAAATTGGAATGTCTCGCAGGAGCGATAAAATTGTAACGGATAAAGACACAGCGGCAGCGTATAAGACCGGAGGACAGGAAGTTTTCTCTACCCCCGCTATGATTGCTCTTATGGAGGAGTCTGCGTTTTTGCTGCTTAAGGAGTCTCCTCTCGGACTGGATAGCGTTGGCACCGAAATGGATATAAAGCATACCAGGGCATGCGGAGTCGGAGCTAAAGTTTATTCTATAGCAAAGGTGGAAAAAGTTGACGGAAACAGAGTTGTGTTTTCAGTCTCTGCCAAAGATGAGAAAGGAGAAATAGGCAGCGGTGCACATACAAGGTATATTATTGACCCTGTGAGATTTATGAAAAAAATTAACGGACGGTAAAATATAATAACAGCAAAAACTGTCGAGATAAAAAAAGTGCTGAAGAATAATTCATACAGAGCAACAAAGAGAAGAAAAGGCACCTTCAAAGGCTTCTTTAGGGAGATTGGCCAGGTATTCAAAGAGAAATCTGCCGCTCTTAAAAGGAGCTACAAGAGTTTTATGCAATTTATCACGGTTGATATTTGGAACCTAAATATCAAGGATTTAAGCGGCATAAAGAAACGTTTTTACAGGCATGTCAAGGTTGTACTTGTGACTGTTAAAAATCTTGGCAAGGTAAGGCTTGGGCTTTACTCCGTCTCTTTAAGTTTCTTTTCCGTGATGGCACTAGTGCCGTTTGTGGCGGTGGCGTTCTTTATCACAGGTGGATTTGGCATGGAGAAGCATCTGGAATATGTTATTTATCAAACATTTGTAGGAGACAAAAAGATCTTAGACATGCTGCTGAACTTTGCAAACAATATTATAAAGAGCGGGCAAAACGGAATATTCGGCGGAATAAGTTTCCTGTTTTTTGTGTGGACAATAATATGGCTTATCTTTAACATACAGAGAGATTTTAATGATATTTGGGAGGTAAAGAAATCTCGCTCTTTTGCAAGAAATATGTTATATTATATTGGTTTCCTTATAATTTCGCCGTTTCTGGTTATTCTGTTTTTGAGCGTCATGGTATTCCTTAACAATGCGCTTGGAAACTATGGGGTTAAAATATGGCACTTCAAAACCATCAGTGCGTTTATGCAATGGCTGGCATACTATGTTACAAGCGTACTGGCATTTACAATTGTCAATAAATATATTCCAAACATAAAGGTCAGTTTCCGCGCCGCCTTTAATTCATCAGTTATTACAGCACTGGCGTTTGTTATTGTGCAGTTTTTATACACCGGTACTCAGTTGATGGTCACAAGGTTAAATGCGGTTTACGGAGCATTTGCGGCATTCCCGCTGTTTCTTGTATGGTTAAATGTGAGCTGGACAATTGTTTTGATCGGAGCTGAAATTGCTCATGCTTTTGAGAATGTAGAGTTGGGTTACGATAAGGACACAACAAATACCGCAGCCACAATAGAAAATAAAACTAATTAGGATGTCTGAATTTACAAAAGAAGATAATGCCCTTATACAAAGAGAGTTTGAGTCTTTGAGACTTGCCGCTTTAAAACGTTGTGCAAATCAGGATGAATATGAAGGAGTTATAAAGGCTTTTGAGTTTGCCAATGAAGCGCACAGGGGCGTGAGACGTCGTTCCGGTGAACCGTATATCATTCACCCTATTGCAGTTGCAAAAATTGTTGTACAAGAGATTGGACTTGGATATAAATCCATCGTGACCGCGCTCTTGCATGATATTGTTGAGGACACAGAATATACGCTTGAGGACATAGAACGTCTGTTCGGCCCAAAGATAGCATCTCTTGTGGATGGTCTTACAAAAATAAAATCCGCAATGGACTACAAACATTCTCAGAGTGAAGATGGTACGGAAAAAGAGGGTTCAATTTATGATGACTTTGGAATGCAGCAAAAATCTTTGCAGGCGGAAAACTTCAAGAGAATTTTGCTTACGCTTAATGATGATGTAAGAGTAATACTTATTAAGCTCGCCGACAGATTGCATAATCTAAGGACAATAGATTCCATGCCCGAGAGGAAGAAAGACAAGATTTTGAGCGAAACAATGTACATCTTCATACCTCTTGCTCACAGGCTTGGGCTTTACAGCATCAAATCAGAAATGGAGAACATCTGGCTTAAGTACAGACAGCCGGAGGAGTATGACAAGATAAATAAGAAACTGGCGGAATTTACTGAAGAAAAGGGAGTTGCTATTGACAACTTTATTGAACCAATCTCCAAAATTCTTAAGAAGGCGGGATATAAGTTTACCATAACCAAGAGGATTAAAACCCCCTACTCCATTTGGAGAAAAATGCAAACCAAGGGAGTTCCGTTTGATGAGATTTTTGATCTGTTTGCCGTAAGAATAATTTTTGAATCAAAGAAAGGAAGTTCCGAGAGAAAACAGTGCTGGGATATATACTCTTTGATTTCAGAAGATTATGTATCTAACACGGATAGAATCAGAGATTGGGTAAGCACACCAAAATCAAATGGTTATGAAGCTCTACACTGTACACTTATGAGCCAGCAGGGCGGATGGATTGAAGTTCAGATAAGGACGGTACGAATGGATGCCGTTGCAGAGAAGGGAGTAGCCGCTCATTGGAGTTATAAAGGCGACAAGTTTTCCGGCAATGAGGAGAGAGATATGGACAATTGGTTAAATATGGTAAGAGAGGTTCTTGAAAATCCGGATGTTAACGCGCTGGACTTTTTGGACCATTTTCATGCAGGTCTGCTTTCCAAAGAGATTTATGTCTTTACTCCAAAGGGAGAATCTAAGAGACTTCCAAAAGGAGCTACAGCATTAGACTTTGCGTATTACATTCACTCTCAAGTTGGTAACAAAGCACTTGCGGCAAAAGTAAATCTTAAATTAGTTCCTATTTCCTATGTGCTGCAGAACGGAGACCAGGTAGAAATTATTACCGCTGCATCTCAAAAGCCGCAAAGAGAATGGCTGGATTTTGCAAAGACAACAAAGGCTAGAACACTCATCTATGACGCTCTTAAATCCGATACAAAGAATGCCATTAAAGACGGGCAAGAGACTCTTGACAAAGCACTTGCGCAATTAGGTATTAAGCAGCAGACAAGAGCCATAAAGAAACTTATAGATGAATATCACCTTAATAACAAGGATGAGCTGTACAGTAAAATCGGAGCCGGGCTAATAGACTTAAAAAATCTGGATAATATCTTAAGGAAAAACAGGGAAAACAAATTTGTCAAATATTGGAACTTGCAATTTGAAGATTTTGAAAAGCAAGAGAAAGCAAAAAACGCAGAAGAACAAGATGACGATACTGCAAAAAGCATAGAAATTGATAAGAGAAAAGATTATCTTTTACAAGAGAACCCTGATGATAAAACACTATCCTACAAGGTGGCCGACTGCTGCAACCCTATTCCCGGAGATCCGATCATAGGCTTTTTAAACGAGCATAATGAAGTTATCATCCACAAAAAAGTTTGTCCTGTTGCAATGGCGCTTGCCACAAAAGAGGGTGGTAAAATTATCAATGCAAAATGGACAAAGCACACTATACTGTCTTTCCTAGCGAGAGTGGAAATTAGAGGAATTGACAGAATGGGAATTGTGGCTGATATCACCAAGTATATCACCAATGTACTGTCGGTGAATATAAGAAAGATATTTTTTGAAACTCACGACGGTGTATTTGAGGGATATATAGACCTTTACGTGCATGACACGGGAGACTTGGAAGTACTGTTGCAAAATATAAGAGATATAAAAGGAATTGATGCCGTAACAAGAGTTGACGTTAAAGAATAATGCGACGGTCTGCTCTGACAAAAGAAGAGAATATGAAATTTGAGGTTTTAAGAAAGATTGGAAAAATTTTAAAGGCAGTCGTTCCGGTTGCCGCCGTGTTAGTATATTGTCTTCATACAGAAGGATGTGCAAATACCACGCAAGGCCCTACGGGAGGACCAAAGGATACACTTCCTCCTGTAATAGTTGGAAGAATACCGGATACGGTGCTAACAAGTTTCCCTATTTTCAAAGGGAAAATTCTTATTAATTTCAATGAGTATGTACAACTGAAAGACGCTAATAATGAGGTGATTTTCTCTCCTCCTCTTAAGAAGCGTCCAACTATAAAAATCAAAAAGAAAGGAGTAATGGTTTCATTCCCGGACAGTCTTAAGGCAAATCAGACTTACACTATAAACTTTGGCAACGCCATACTGGACGTAAATGAAAACAACCCTTTTCCAAATTACGTATATACTTTCTCTACGGGTAAATCCATTGATTCCCTCATAATCAGCGGGACTGTAATGGATTATGAGACCCTGCTTCCTCAAAAAGGAATTACAATTGGAGTTTATGTAAATCCCAAGGACTCATCGGTTATGAATGAGATGCCTGTTGCAATGGCTAAAACCGATGAATGGGGATACTTCTGCCTGCGCGGCTTAAAGAGAATGCCTTATACTATATATGCCTATAAAGATGCCAATAACAACAGCTTGTATGATGCCGGTTCTGAACTTGTCGGATTCTGCGACAGTACAATTACGCCAAAGTTTGCTGCAAGGAAAGGGATGCCTCAAATAGCGCAAATGAAAATGAAAGATACGCTGGGGTGTTTAAGCAGGCCAAGTGAAACGGACATATATTTATTTAAAGAAATATCTAAGAATCAGTACATTTCACATTACGGCAGAACTGCCGAAAGAGCCGGCTTTGTAAAATTTAATGCAGAAAAGGTCCAAATAGACTCTTTCTCTATTAAGGGCATCTACAACGATAAACTAATTAAACAATTTAACGTAACGGAAGACTCCCTTTGTTTCTGGATTAACGACAGAAGGAGAATGGCAGATACACTATCGCTGAGGATAAACTATTATAAAACAGACACTTTAGGCCAATTAAAACCTGCAGGTGAGACTCTTAAACTTGCGTTGGTTAAAGAGAAGAAAAAGACAGATGCAAATAAAAACAAATACGGCTCAGACGCCTTTAGGACTGACGGGAAAAATAAAAACGGCAATAGTCAGAACAACAAGCGCGGTCAAAATTCACAGAGGGGTAACAAGAATAATGCATTGGGACAACAGAAAGAGGAGAGGAAAGATTTGCTTAACATGACAATGGAAGTAAAACCGGAAACGGTTGAAAGTGAAGGCTATTCATTCACCTTCCCGGCACCTCTGATTAAGAGCGACATCAACAAAATAAGGTTTACCAGTACAACTCCAAGAAAAATAACAACAGCCGCAAAGTTTACATTCACAAAAGATTCCACAAATCTGTTGCACTATACCTTACAGGCGGAAGAGCCGTATAAGGTTGGAAATGATTATGAAATCACTATTCCAAAGGGAATATTCATGGATATCAACGGCTTTACAAATGACTCTACAAGCAAAAAAATAACACTCCCGACAGACGATAAATTAAGCTCTATCACTCTGGAAATCAAAAATACACACGGAGGAAAATATCTTGTAGAAATGGTGAATGAAAAAAGAGATAAAGTGTATCAGAAATATACAGTCCATTCAGATTGCAGTCTGATTTTTCCATATCTCAAGACCGGCAATTACTCCTTTAGAATAACAGAAGATAAAAACGGAAACGGACGTCTGGATATAGGTTCAATCTTGGAGAAGAAAGAGCCTGAGAAAGCGAGATTGCTCAAACTATCTGACGGCAAATCCATTATAAAAGTTAAAGAGAGCACGGATTTGACTCAGGAAGTTAATCTGGATACTATTTTTAAGAAGTAACTTTTTAGATTATATCAGAAAAAGATTATTAACACTAATTAGAAAATGATGTTATTAAAAAATATTCTTTCCAAACAGACACTTACAACACTGACTGCAATTGCATTAGTAGCAATGACTGCAATTTCCGTCAACGCGCAAGTGAAAGTTGTTGACACTACGGATATTATGAAAGAATTTGATGAGAACTCCTTCAGAGATGCTTCACCTGTGAGAAAAATTAAAGACAGTTCCAGCCTTTTCCAGCATTTGATCGGAGTGAAAGCCGGATATTCTCTTAATGACGTTTCATTCAGCCAGGCAATTGACCACAAGGCTCTTACATCTGCAAAAAATTTTGGTATCTATTATATATACTACCATTCGTTGTGGAACTCCATTCCTCTGTTTGGCATTGAGACCGGATTACAATACACAGAAAAAGGCTATAAATCAATGAAGTACACAGAACCGGATACCGTCAAAAACAGAAAGGCAACAACGGGCAAAGAGAGATATCAATGCATAGAAATACCGTTTGTTTCACAATTCAGAGTAGATTTTTGGAAGATGAGAATTCTGGCAAATGCCGGAGCATTCGGCTCATACACAACTTCCACATCTTTCACCTCTGTTGTTCCGGACAGTATCTCAACCACATATAGAAAATTCGGATACGGATTTATAGTTGGAGGAGGCATTGCACTAATATTCAACCCTGTAGAGATACACTTTGAAGTCAACTACAAATACTCTTTAAATAACTTATTTGACCAAAAAGCATTCTACACAGACACATGGGTATCTACCCATCCAACCCAGCTTGTTTTCTCCGTTGGACTGTTCTACAGGATAGGAAAACCGTACGGAAGCAGAAAATCCTACGGCAAGAAAACAAAGCGCGCACCGGCAATTGAACTTGCACCTGCAAAAAAATAAAAATTTTATCATGAATAAATTGAGTGTAAAAGTTAAAAATCTTGTAATTGGCGGCAATTCCCCTATTGTTGTACAGACAATGTGTAATACTCATACTCAAGACATTGAGGCCTCTATTGCACAGTGTAAAGACATGGTTGCAGCCGGAACTCAAATGATAAGATTAACCACTCAGGGCTTAGATGAAGTTAATGCTCTGCGGGTTATAAAAGAACAACTTCATGCCGCCGGCATTCACATTCCGCTGGTTGCTGATGTACACTTCAATTCCGATGTTGCAATTGCTGCAGCAAAAGTAGCTGATAAAGTGAGAATTAACCCCGGGAATTTTGCGCAGGTGCATAAAGATGCTGCAGTTCAGTTCAAAAAATTCCTGGAAATATGCAAAGAAAATAATACCGCAGTACGCATCGGGCTCAACCATGGCTCACTTGGAGAAGAGATTGTAAACAAATACGGCAATACTCCGCTTGGGATGAAGGAGGCCGTAATGCAGTGGCTTTCAATGTGTAAAGAAAATGATTTTTACAATGTCGTTGTTTCACTAAAGGCCAGCAATACTGTTGTAATGACAGAAGCCTACAGACTTTTACATAATGCCATGCAAGAAGACGGCATGTTGTTTCCTCTGCATCTTGGAGTTACAGAGGCCGGAAACGGAGATCAGGGAAGGATAAAATCTGCCGTTGGAATTGGAGCGCTTCTAAAAGACGGTATCGGTGACACCATAAGAGTCTCATTAACAGAGAATCCCGTAAATGAAATTCCTGCCGGACATACAATAGCAAATTTCTTTGAAAGCGGAGAAAATGAAATTTTGCTGGATAGCGTAATGGCTCAAATCCGCAGAGGATCATCAAAACCAGAAGCTATAATCTCAGTAAATTCAGCACTCTGCGGCAACACCGACACTCGGTCGCAAGATGCGTGGAATGAATTCATTATTAAAGCATCATGTTTATTTGGTCCGCTTTTGCTTGACAAACAAATTGATGATTTTGACGCAGTTCCAAATTTTTCACATGCACACAATCATGACCATGAATGCGAACATACAAATGAACATAGCAGTGACCATGAAAGTAATGATGCTGAAGAACAGATATTTGTCGAGATGAAAAAAATATTTTCAGCTGACAGACTTGTGGAATTCAAAGAGAACCTAATGCAAGCGGCACGCCGCAAATTCACTCATCCGGAGTACATTGCATGCCCGGGCTGCGGACGCACCCAATACAATCTTGAACAGACATTCAATGAGGTTAAACGCAGAACAGCGCACATGAAAGGGTTGAAAATTGCCGTGATGGGCTGCATAGTAAATGGACCGGGCGAGATGGCGGACGCGGATTACGGCTACGTTGGACAGGGCGGACACAAAGTAACCATATACAAAGGCAAAACGCCTGTGCTTAAATCGGTTCCGGAAGACCAAGCCATAAATGCCTTGATTAAAATTATCTCTGAATCCTAATCAACAGCTCAACATCAATCTCGGAATGATACGCTCTGAGCGATGATTTTCAACTTCACGGAAATCAATAATTTTTGCAAAGTTGTGGCTCAACAATCTTAAAAATTTCACAAGCTCAGCAGCACGGCAAGCAAAATCGGAACGGCAACGTTAAAGACTAGTCCTGAATAGATTGCAACGGGGAACATTGCATTGCCGTCATTCTTAAGCATGATCGGAAGTGTTGTGTCTGTGATTGTCGCACCTCCTGCGGAAGTAATGGCGTACTTGCCAAAGTATTTGTGAATCAGGGGTCCGCAAAGAATTGTTATGAATTCTCTCAACAGGTTTGCAAGCAGTGCAACGGAACCCATTTCAGCGCCCCATGCCTCACTTACCATAATGCCTGTCAATGAGTAATATCCCAGACCGGAGTTAATTGTAATTGCATTCAAAAAGGAAAAATGTCCTGCACCGGCAGAAGTTGCACCGCCAACACCCAATTGGCATAAATATATGATTGCAAACGCAATAACAGAACCTATCAGCATACCGCCGTAAGTAATAAGCGGAGTAAACAATACCCTTACCCTCAAGTGCCTGACAGTTGAAAAAATAGTATCGTCAATTCCTATATTCACACCCACAAGCAATAACAGAAAGTAAAGCACATAATTGGAATAAATTGAGAAATCTAAAGCAAGCCAGCTATCGGGAAGAATATGGAAGGCTGCCAGCAAGATGCCAAAAATAAATGCTCCGACTATAATGAAGCTGTCCCTCATACTTCCTTTATTATCAGACTGCTGTGGTTTACTCTCAGATTGCCGTGCCGCGCCGTCAGACTGCTGCACAGTATTGGCGGACCGGGATTGCTCCGCTCCATTTCCGCCATCCATCCACTTGGTAAACAGCTTGGTAGCAAACAATGACCCTCCAAGCGCAAAGACAACAAGTATTACGGATATTAGACCTATGTTGGATATGCTCTTTATCAAATTTTCATTAGTACCTGTGCGCAACCCCATTACAAAGAGCAATAAACATACAGTTACCATTATGGCCGAGATTAGAGATTTGTGAAACTTCCTCCTAATCAGCCATCCCAACAGTATGCCCGCAGCTAATATTATCAATCCTATAAACATAAATCACTCCGCAAAAAACAGGCGCTATTTTATACCCGCTTTGCGGGCTCCAAAATTAATCTTTTTCTATACCTTTGCAAAGAATGCGATGTTTTAGGTCAGCCTAATTTGTCGCATTCGTTAAATTTATGCAACAACTTTTAATACTTCAATTCTCAATATGAAACACAAACTTTCCTCTTTTTTCCTTAAGGGAGCATTTGCATCAATAATTATTATCGCGACAGCAACTCTCTCTTTTTCACAACCATATAACACAGGATACAAGTTTAATCCCTCCGGCAACGACATTAGCGCAGCCGGAAATTATGCAACCGGACCGAGCACGTATGCATACAGCCCGGATGACAGAACAAATCCCGAAAGCCCCTATTACAACAGAGACGAGGAGGGACATTTGGATGGCTGCACTGCAATGCTTGTAGGAAGAAAAGCCAGCACGGATGGTTCCGTAATGACTTCACACTCATGCGATTCCAACTACCGCACATGGGTTACAATGGAACCGGAAAAGACGGCAAAACCAGGCGAGACCGATGAAATAAAATGGGGACTTCTCCATACAGAAGAACCTTATGATATGCGCGGAGTTACCGTAAAGGGCTCTATTCCGGCCGTTGAACATACTTATTCATATTTGAATACTGCATATCCCTGCATGAATGAGAAGCAGCTTGCAATGGGAGAGTCAACTACAGACGGAAAAGAAGAACTTGTAAATCACAACGGTTTGTTCCTGATTGAAGAGCTGGAAAGAATTGCACTTCAAAGATGTGACAATGCAAGGGATGCCATTAGATTAATGGGCTCGCTTGCAGAACAATACGGCTTTGGAGATTGGGGAGAATGTCTTACCGTTATTGATAAAAATGAAGCATGGCAATTTGAAATTTACGGAACCGGCAAGAGCGGTAAAAAACCGGGAGCATTGTGGGTTGCAGAAAGGGTTCCGGATGATGAAGTGGCAATAAACGGAAATGTTCCAAGAATTGGCGTAGTAGATTTTAACAATCCTGATAAATTCATGTATGCCAAGGATATAAAAGAGAGAACAAAAGAGCTTAAACTGTGGGACGGCAAGTCGCCTTTCAAGTTCTACCCAATGGTTACAACGTACAAAAAGAATTTTATGTGGAGAGAGTATTTTGTTCTTAACAAGCTTGCTCCTTCTTTAGGATTAAAGTACACAGATGAGGAAATGCCATTCTCGGTGAAACCCGATAAGAAAGTCTCTCCGGAAATGATGTTTTCTTTCTACAGAGAAACCTATGACGGAACTGATTTTGACCAGGTTAAATACTTAAAAATACCTGTCGAGAGAAAGAAAATGGTAGATGGAAAAGAGGTTAAATACACAGACTCTATCTGCCCGGTTTCTACATTTATGCCAAGCAATATGAGAACTCTTCTTAATCAACTGAAACCCGGATGCGCTCCAAAAATCAGAACCATTGCAGTCATACAGTGCTCATATTCACATGTCATCAGGCTTCGTAACTGGCTGCCTGATGCAGTTGGAGGAGTTGCATATTTTGCATTTGACAATCCTGCCGAAAGTCCGCGCATCCCTATTTATGCAGGCGAGACAAAACTTCCTAAAGGATTTGACATATGCGGACAGAAGAGATATAGGACCGACTCTGCAATATGGTCATTTAGAGAGACTAATAGGATTGCAACTATTAACTGGGATGCAACAAAGGAGATGGTACGCAATAAGGCTGCACAATACGAGAAAAAGATGATGGATGAGACGCCGGAACTGGAAAAGAGAGCGGAACAGCTAATTAAAGCGGGAAGGGAGGATGAAGCAATAAAACTACTGGAGGGTTATACTCAAGAGATTACAGCATCCGAGGAGAGAAGCTGGCAAGACATGAAAGCCGATTTATGGACAATTTTTGCCAGAGCATTGTAGTAGACGGTAACCGGCAGGTTTGACATAAAACTTAATTTGTTGATAAAAGGTGTGTAACAAACTTTGCTTTAAGGTGCTATTTTAAGTAAATTTGCGCAATCAATAACGAGCACTCTTTCTTTTGTTACAATGATGCAATCAGAGAAAAAAATAAAATTAGTCTTAGAGAATGGCCTTGAATTTCAAGGCTATTCTTTTGGGTATGAGCAGCCTTCGGACGGAGAAGTTGTATTCAACACCGCAATGGTTGGCTACCCTGAAAGTTTGACCGATCCATCCTATTCCGGCCAGATACTTTGCATAACCTATCCAATCATAGGTAATTATGGCGTTCCCAAAGACATAGAGGAGAACGGTATTTCTAAAGTATTCGAATCCTCCAAGATTCATGTTCGCGGACTTGTGATTTCATATTATTCAAATACTTTCAGCCATTGGGATTCCGTAAAGACTCTTGACACCTGGCTTAAGGAGAATAAAGTCCCCGGCATATACGGAATTGATACAAGGGAACTTACAAAAGTATTGAGAGAAAAGGGGGCGATGCTTGGAAGAATTGTACCTGCATCATGTAAAAAATATGAAAAGATTCATGACCCCAATAAAGATAATCAGGTTGACATTGTAAGCTGCAAAGAAGTAATCACTTACAACAGCGGGAAAAAGAAAAAAATTGTGCTTGTAGATTGCGGAGTTAAGAACAATATTCTCCGCTGTCTTATTAAGAGGGACATAGAGGTAACCAGGGTTCCTTGGAATTATGACTTTAATA
>JAQWEK010000079.1:0-3409 GCA_028704975.1 Bacteroidales bacterium
GCAAGCAATCTGATTCTCTGTTTTGGGGCAGTAGTCTGATTTGCAGTAGTTTGTGTGACGGTTTTGTGCGCTCCGGCAGGTGTTGCCGCAGTTGCAATTAAGCATATCGCCGCAAGAACAGCAGCGCATCTATTTTCCAAAAGAGACTTCATCACTCTGTTCATTTACATCATCCGCCATATGCGGAAACTCCTTCTTAAGCAATTCGCCGGTGCTTAGAATTGCATTGCATATTCCACCGGCATATCGCCCTTTAGAAAAATCTTCAGACATTGCGGAGCGGATGTTATTCCAATAATTATCAGGGATAACTCTGTTAATACCGTCATCTCCAATGATTGCAAACTTGCGGCTTTTCTTTGCCACATAAATCAGCACCCCGTTACGCGCCGCAGTCTTGTACATTCCAAGCATATTAAAGAGATAAATTGCCCTTGCCATAGGATTTTCCTCTTTGCATTCACTCTCTATGTGTACACGGATCTCCCCGGAAGTATTCAGTTCCGCTTTTTTGATAGCGGCAACTATCATGTTCTCATCTTCCTTGGAAATCAACCTTTTAATAAACCACATGATATAAATAAAACTGTCGGGAGCAAGATAATTATCTTTTTCCCGACAGTAAATTTTAAGAATTAAAATTCAACCTTAGGTGCGGTTTCTGTTCCTGCCGATGCCTCAAAATAAGGCTTAGTCTTAAAGCCGAATAGGCCGGAAATCACGTTGTTAGGGAATTTCTGCAAATATGTATTGTAGTTCTTTGCAGTGTCATTAAAGTTGCTGCGGGCAACGTTAATTCTGTTCTCAGTTCCCTCCAGCTGGCTCTGCAGCTCCAGGAAGTTTTCATTTGCTTTAAGGTTAGGATAATTTTCCTGAATCATAAGCAATTTTCCAAGCGCGCTGCCAAGTTCCCCTTGAGCATCATTAAACTTCTTAAGAGAAGCCTCATCCAAATTTGCCGGATCAACTTTTATTTGAGTGGCTTTAGCGCGGGCCTCTACAACTCCCTCTAAGGTAGATTGTTCATGCTTTGCATAACCTTTAACCGTAGAAACCAAGTTAGGAATCAAATCCGCTCTTCTCTGATAGGTGTTTTCTACATTGCTCCATGCAGTGTTAACAGCCTCACGCTGCTTAACCATTGAATTGTAGGCTTTTATGCCCCAAACAACTAGTATCGCCAGAATGACGAGTACTACTATTAGTCCTGAACATCCTTTTTTCATAATTGTAAGTATTTGTTTTAGTTACAGTTTTAGTGTTTGCGTACGCATCTTACAGAGGCTCCCATATCATCCTTTGTTGCGTAATTGAACGGGAAGTTTGGCAGATTGTAGTATATGTACCTGTAATAAGCGTTGTCGGAATCCATTTGAGTGGAACTCCAAAAATATGCGTATGTATTAAGTCCGGTGAAATAATGGTAATTATTTGAACATGTGCCTGTCGCGAGAGCATTCCACCCAAATTTGTTTTGCATGGTTACAAGAGCGGAGTAAGGCCAAAATTTTGTTCCGTTGAATTTTGCGTTTACCATTAGCATCTGGCCAAGCCCGGTCCAGTTATCTAAAAAACTTACCGGACTTCCTTTCAATGTTTTAGCCAAGTCTTCCCAATCCTCATTGGTGGGGACGGTCCACCCTGGAGGACAAGCTCCCTGAGGTCCTCCGCCAAGCCCTGTTCCTGAAACTTTTCCCGTGGCGTCATTCCAATTATAAAGCCTTCCAAAAACATATCCGGCGTCATCGGCATTTGCATAACCGCTGCCGCTGCCCTGATAATTGAGGTTTTCAGCAAACCAATCCAGATTGCCCGCGGTTGTTATGTAATAGTATTGTCTATCTCTGGGGTCTTGTATAGAGTCAGTAGGTTCGGAGACGCCTGTAAGCGAATGTCCTATGTATGGAACTATTGAATTGCAATACATTGTAGATGTTGTACCGTAATAACCTGTTGCTGAGGCTGCTTCCGTAACAGAATACAGAGCCAGCGAATCCGGAATTACAACTGTGCATTGCACTCCGGCAGTACCCTTTACAGTATCGTCCATCATTGAGGAATACCACTTGTAAGTTACTCCGGATGAAGGAGTTGTGACCCCCCCGGCTGTTAAAGTATAACTCCTCCCGGCCAGTGAGTACAACGGAAGCGTATAAGTCATATTCCCCTCCATGTATTCTTCTGTATCATCAGATTTATGGCATGCCGCAACAAAAAGGACGGCGATAAACAGGAGTGTCCAAAATTTTTTAGTAGAACTGAATTTCATTCTTGCTTAATGTGTTTGATGCAAAAGTACGTTTTTTTGCACTTAAAATGAATTATTTCTAAATTTGTGTGTTAATGCGAGCCAAAATCGTGCCACTACTTTGGTGTACCGGGTTGCTCTAAAGATCTAATATATGCTAAGGAAAATAGACTGGCGTCTTGCCGCCTCTGCAATGATTTCCGCAATCTTAATTGCTGCGGGATGCAGTAAAAACAAAGATTATGTTGCCTTGACCGGTGTTGCCCAAGGTACAACTTACCATATAGTTTATGAGCCTCTCGACAGCTCTGCCTGTAATGTGAGGGACAGTGTAGAACTCTATTTTAAACAGATAGATCATTCAGTTTCCGGATATGACACAACATCCATCTTGTATAAGTTTAACAACAATAAGCCCGTTAAATTGGACAAAATTTTTATAGACAATTTCATTCTTTCCGCCGCTATGTATGAGCAGAGCAGCGGGGCTTTTGATGTTTCCAGCGCTCCGCTTTTTGATTTATGGGGGTTTGGATTTAAAAATAAATCCACGGTATCTAAAGAAAAGATAGACAGCATAATGCGGTTCACGGGCATGAGACACTTTAAGTTGATTGGTAATGTGATAACCAAGGATGATCCGCGCTGTGAGTTGAATTTCAACGCAATAGCACAAGGCTATACTGCGGATTATTTTGCTTCAAAGTTTAGGGATATGGGTATGAAAAATTTTATGATAGAAGTTGGGGGAGAAGTTTTTGCACAGGGAGTGAATCCTGAGGGGAAGTCTTGGAAGATAGGCGTTGACAAACCGGTGGACGGGAATAATTCTCCCGGCGATATGATACAAGATGTTATCAGTCTTTCCGGTAGGGGGTTGGTTACCAGCGGAGATTACAGGAAGTACTACATAGAGAATGGAAAAAAATACGCTCATACAATTAATCCCAAGACGGGTTATCCCGTTCAGCATAATTTGCTGAGCGCAACCGTGATAGCTCCAAATGCCACAACGGCAGATGCTTATGCAACATATTTTATGGTTGTGGGACTGGAGAAAGCAAAGGAAATAATTGCAAATACCCCGGATATAGAGGCCCTTTTAATTTACGGAGACCAAAAAAGTATGCATCAGTATATTTCTGAGGGTATGAAGAAAAT
>JAQWEK010000079.1:3509-6915 GCA_028704975.1 Bacteroidales bacterium
GCAAAAGGGACAAAGCGTTTTGGATATCCTTTCTGGAAAAATATTGACGGCTTTTATGATGCCTTAAGAAAAAATACAATCGGAATTAACTTTAAGAGTTATACGGGACAAGGTACTCTTAGGCACGTAGTTGTGGGTGACAATAATGTTTCTTGCACTCAGGACCAGCTTAAGAAAATGTGTTATTTACTTGACCAGCAGATAGAAATGGGAAGTATTGGTCTGTCGTTCGGATTGGAATATACTCCGGGTTCTTACGGCAGCAGAGAGGAATTTGTAGAACTTCTCAAGGTTGTTGCAAGGCGCAATGCTTTGTATGCAATTCACATGAGGAATGAGGACGACCGTGTAGAACAGGCTATTACAGAGGCTATTGACTTGGCTCGCGCTTCAGGTGCGAGGCTGGAAATTTCTCACCTTAAGGCACAGAATGAAGCCAACTGGGGAAAGGTTCCAAACATGCTTAAGTTGATTGATGATGCCGTGGCGAGCGGAATGGATATTTGTTTTGACAGATACCCTTACACTGCCTTCTCTACTGATATGGAGACTTTTGTTCCTCTTAATGACAGACAGGGAAGCAATGAAGATGTAATTGCAAGATTAAAAGATCCTGTAAAGTCCAAGGCTATAGGAGAGTATGCTCTTAGCAGAATTAAGAGACTGGGAGGTCCTCATTGTGTTTTGGTTGCAGCTTGTTTTGCCCAGGGCAATGAAAAATATTCGGGCAAGTTCATAGATGAGTGCTGTGCCATTTCCGGAATGGATGTTTGGCCGATGATTCAGTATCTTTTGATTTCAGAAAATCTTGGTGTTCAGATTGCAGGTTTTGCAATGAAGGAAAGCAACTTGCGTGCAATTCTAAATCATCCTCTTGCAATGGTTGCGTCTGATGGCAGCGTTTATTCTCCTAACGGAAGGTTGGGAACAGAGATGCCGCATCCTCGTTCCTACGGTACATTCCCCAACTATCTTGGCAAGTATGTGAGAGATGAAAAGTTCTGCGATTTGCAAACTGCAATTTATAAATGCACAGGACTTCCTGCTCATCAGCTGAGACTTAAAGAGAGAGGTTTGCTAAAGGTTGGATATGCAGCGGATGTTGTTGTATTTAATCCTGTAACTATAGCTGACATAGCTACATACGCAAAACCCCATCAATTCCCGCGCGGAATAGACCACGTGTTTGTTAATGGGGCTCATGAAATTTCCGGAGGCAAGTACACAGGGTGCAAGCTTGCCGGTGTGATATTGTAAATACTAGTTCAAATTTTTATCAATTACTTTAAGCAGGCTGTAGCTGTCGCTGCCGGCGTCTTGCGATAATTGCCATATCATTATTCCGCCGTAACCGTTAGTGTTGACATAGGCGCATTTTTTGGCAATCGTTAAGCGGCCGTTGTATAGGGTTTTTGTACCGGACGTTTTTCCTATTACCTCATCGGCATCGGCGTATTCTGCACCGTAATGTGTTAATATAGAGGCATATGTTACACCGTAAGGAGTGTTGTTTACGGCTGCAGGATAGCTTGTCGTGTCCCATGTGTATCCGTAAAAAGGAACGCCTCCAAGCAATTTCTTCCTATTTATATTGGGAAATTTTTTCATCAAATCATCAAAATTGCTTTGGTAGGAGGAATATGATGCATGCTGAGAATTAGCCGTTGACCATACATTATGGTCATAACTCATAAGGCTTGCAAAATCAAGTACGTCAAAAAATTCCGATACATAAGGGTCATATTCCGTTACAGCTGCCGTGATTAGAAAACCTGAAGGGGCGGCAACTCTGATTTCTTTTGCAAGGTTATAAAGATTTTCTGCCTCTGTTGTTCCCCATTCTTTGCGTTCTTCATAATTAATATCTACTCCGTCAAGTCCTTTTGTTTTGCAAAAAGAAACAATGTCCTGAACCAGGATCGCTCTTTTTGCGGCATCATCCAGAACTTCCGTAAAGTACAGACCTTTAAGTGATAATGAATAAAGTTGCATAAGTACTTTTACATTATTAGAGTGGGCAACAGATATAGTGTTATCAATATTTTTGTCTAGTCTTCTTGTATTAAGGTGTCCTGTACTGGAGACTCTGCCTGAACTTAGAATAATGTGTGTTAAACATTTCCATCTCATCTGAGCGAGCTGAGTACTGTTGGTGCTTGTGGAATCCATCGGGAGGTAACCAACAATTTTTAAAGTATGAGTTTTTGCGGTAGTTGTCGTGTCTTTTTTAGAAGGTGTAGGGTCAACTGTTTTGCTTCCGCCGCACGCGGAGAGTGTAAATAAAAGCATACATGTTATAGACATAACTGCATATGCAAATGGTTTCATAAATTTCATCTGTATATTAAATGTAAGTGCTAATTGTCAGATTTCTTCTTTTTTTCATCTTTCTCAAATGCTTCAACTATCTTTGTAACAAGGGGATGGCGTACTATATCATCTTTTGTAAAATCAACAATTGCTATTCCTTTTATTTTTTGCAGCAGCTTAATTCCCTTTGCAAGTCCGGAGTCCTCTTTGCGCGGCAAATCTATCTGCGTCATATCTCCGGTTACAATAAATTTTGCATTGTTGCCCATTCTTGTAAGGAACATTTTCAGCTGTCCGAGAGAGGTATTTTGTGCCTCATCTAAAATCACAAACGCTCCCTCCAATGTTCTTCCTCTCATGTATGCAAGCGGTGCAATTTGTATTGTTCCTTCCTCCATCAGAATTTTTAATTTTTGCGGAGGAATCATATCCAGAAGCGCATCATACAATGGCTGAAGATATGGGTCCAATTTATCCTTTAAATCACCGGGTAAAAAACCAAGTCTTTCTCCCGCTTCAACTGCCGGTCTGGTAAGAACCAGTTTTTTGACCTCACGGTTTTTAAGCGCTCTAACTGCCAGAGCAATAGCTGTATATGTTTTACCTGTTCCGGCGGGACCAATTGCAAAAACCAAATCGTGAGTATAATAATCGCTCACAAGTTTTTTCTGATTTTTTGTGCGGGCTCTTATAATTTTCCCCTCATTGCCAAAAACAATGATATCTTCTTCATCTCCCAGATCTCCGCGTCTGCTGTGAGGGTCAACATTGTCACACTCTCCGTCATCCTCGCCGGAGATGCCCATTGGAAAATCGTCCGACATGCAAAGCGGTGATTGCGGACTTTCAAAAATTTGGTCCACGTCATCAAGGTTTAAATTACGTTTGTGTTTCCTGGTGTTTATAAGGACATTAACGGAGTGTTCAAAATTTGTAATGTCTTTATAGCTGCCCTTCAACATAATGCAATTCCCGCGCGGCGTAATTTTTAGCTGCGGAAAATATTTGCCCAGTCTGTTGATGATTCTGTCGTTGACGCCAAAGATGTCTATAGGGTCAATCTCCTTAAGCTCAATTTTTTTTTCTGCCATATATA